>NZ_JAGGZH010000077.1 GCF_021162145.1 Thermotoga sp. | reverse complement strand
GTTTAATAAGACACGGTGTTTCCAAGGAGGACATAACAGTTGTAAAAATACCGGGAAGTATAGAGGCGATTTATACAATAAAAAAGCTTTTAAGTCTCAAAATACACGATGCTATAATTGTCCTCGGGGCTGTAATAAGAGGAGAAACGTATCACTTCAACGTGGTGGCGAACGAGATAGGAAAAGCGGTAGCACAGTTCAATATGAGCTCAGAGATTCCCATTGTTTTCGGAGTTCTCACCACAGACACTCTGGAGCAGGCACTGAACAGGGCAGGAGCAAAGAATGGAAACAAAGGATTTGAAGCGGCTCTGGTAGCGATAGAGATGGCAAATCTGAGAGGAAAATTCAGGAGGGATTTCTTTGAATCTGATAGCAACGGCGGGTAACGATAAGATAAGAGACTTTCTTGTGAACGACTGGTACAGATCACTGAAGGAGAATGTGAACCTGGAAGAAACGGATGTTCTGGTCATAAACTACGGTCTAGCGGGTCTTCCAAAGGATGTGATCGACTTTCCTGCCATCGAGAATCGGGGTCTTATAAACAACACGAGATTTCTCAACCTTGCTCTCTTTCTCGAAAACCACCCTGAGTACGACCAGGTTCTTTTTTGTGACGGTGGTGACATTATCTTCCAGAGTGATATCTCGCATCTTTTCGAAGAGCACAGAGACGCTTTCCGGTCTGTTGTGGAACAGATAAGTCCTCCAATAGACCTGGTCGTAAAAGAAGAAGACCTCGTGAATGGTGCGGAGATCAAGTCCTTTCTTTCAGGAAAAAAGCTCTTCAATGTGGGTGTTATCCTCGCTCCAAGAGAAGGTTTTCTCGAGATTGCAAAAGTGATGAAAGAGCGTTTGAGAAACATGGACGTTTGGGGTGGAGACACAGTTGTAGGAAATTACGTGGTATACAAAAGCCCTCACGTTGAACTTCCTTCCAAGTACAACTTCATTCCATCGACTGCAAAAGAAAAGTTCTACGTGAAAGACTCGAAGTTTTTCCTTCAAAACGGAGAGATCATTCCCATCGTTCACAACGCGGGAAGATACAGATTCCTGAGACCCGTTAAAGATTTCGGCTGTGGACCAGGAAAGAACAAAGTAAACAGGTTCAACATCTGGATGTTTAGGGTACTTTTCAGTGTGAGTGCTCTCTTGAAAAAGAAGTGAGGGATCTCCCCCTCAGTTCGACTTCAAATACTTCAACGCATCGAGCTCGTCTCCCACAAGAAGGAAGCCTCCCTCGATGGATTTGTAGACTTCCATGGTTCGCCAGAACTCGTAAAAATCCTTGTCCTTGGAGAAAACCTCCGCGTAGATCTTTAGCGCACTTGCTTCCCCCGTTCCCTTTATTTGCTCTGCTTTGCCCTGGGCTTCTGCGAGCAAAACCTTCGCTGTTTTGTCAGCCTCTGCTCTTATCGTTCTTGCTTCTTTTTCTCCCTCTGCCCTGATCTGCGCCGCTATACTGTATCTTTCCGCCTTCATTCTGTTGTAAACAGCTTGCTCGTTTTCTACTGGAAGATCGGCGTGTTTTACCCTCACATCAACCACTTCTATTCCAAAATCTTTCAAATCTTTTCTCGAGAGAGCAGTAACCTCCTTCAGCAGATCTTCTCTCTTTTCTGAAATGATCTCATCGAAGTTTGCTTTTGCGAATATGTTTCTCACATGAGAGTAAACAACATCATCGATCCTGGGAAGGGCGAGTTTCACACTCTTTAGCGATTTTATGAAGGTCTCTGGATCTTTTATCCTCCAGAGAACGTAGGTGTCTATCACCAGAGTTTTCTTGTCGGAGGCTATGATCTTTTCTGGTTCGATGTCGTAGAGCAGAATCCTCTTGTCGAACCGTACCACACTGTCCACAAACGGTTGTTTAAAGTGAAGCCCTGGTTCTGTTTCAACCGAGACGATCCTTCCAAATCTCAACACCACTGCCTGTTGTGTCTGATCGAGAACATAGAAGGAGGAGAAAACAAGGATCGCACCGGCTATCAACAATATGATCATCAAAGGCCACACCCACGCCTTCATTTTCCCATCTCCTTCAGCAAGTCAGAGATATTTAGAACGTTCAAGGTCTCTCTACTTCCTACAAAGATAACCTTGTTGCCGGCTTTTTCAAGAATAGACTGGAGGGCATCAAGAAGCATTCGTTTTCTTGTAATCTCTGGAGCTTTTGTGTATTCTTCCAGTATCTCTTCGAATCTCTTTGCCTCTCCAAGCGCCTTCAGATAGACTTCCTGAGCGTAGGCTTCTGCTTGTCTTAAGATCTCCTGAGCCTGCCCCTGAGCCTTGGGAATGACATCGTTGGCGTACTTTCTTGCCTCGTTTATGAGACGCTCTTTGTCCTGTCTCGCGTTGTTCACGTCGTCGAAAGCATCCACCACGGGTTCTGGAGGAACTACTTCTTGAAGGTAGACGTTTTCCACTTTCACCCCGCAGTTATAGGAGTCAAGGATCTCCTGGAGCATTTGAGCCGTCTCGAACCCTATCTCGTCTCTTCCAGTGGTGAGTACATCGTCGATACTTCTCATGGCTACTTTTTCTCGGAGAACGGATTCTGTTGTAAACCTCACGATCGAGTCCGCTTCCGTGATGTTGAAGGCGTACGCCACGGGATCTTTAACCCTGTACTGTACAACCGCTTCGACACTCACAAGGTTGTTGTCGCCAGTGATCATGACGGATTCTTCTGGAACTGGTTCATAAGAAATCCTGTCGCCCATTTGAACGCTTCTGAAACCGATCTCTATCTTCCTCACCGTTGTGACATCAACAGTCACGTATGACTGGAAGGGGTACGGCAGGTGATAGTGAATACCAGAGGGAACAACAGAGGAGAATCTGCCAAAAGTCTTGAGAAGAGCAACCTCGGACGGTCCTACCTGATAGATCCCGGTCAGTAGATAGATGCCTAGAACGATTCCCAGAACTATCCAGACGTACTTTTTCACCCTTTCACCTCCTCATTTGTCAACCCTTCCTTTCACGAGGTACCACAGGTAAAGATCTAGCTTTCCAAGAGGTTCATGGAACGCTTCTGCGACTTTTCTTAGGACGTCCTCTGTGTACAGGTACCTTCTCTTGCTCCAACCTTTCGGGAACTCTTCGATCAACCCGTGGGTTTTCATCAATCTCAAAACGTGCTTGTCTAAGATGGCAAGATCTTCTACCCCTGCGTTTCTAAGAAAGTGGCTGGACTCTTTCCAGCCTATTCCCCTTGCATTCTTCACGAGAAACTCTCTCGAGAGGAAAGGATCTCCGTTTACCAGTTCTCTCAACCTTCCTACCAACCATCTGTTTGCCACGATGAACTCTGCCCTCTTTTGAGG
>NZ_JAGGZH010000076.1 GCF_021162145.1 Thermotoga sp. | reverse complement strand
CTTGGAAAAACCGCTCCGAATCCTATTCTCAGCACACTGAGGTTTTTCAGAGACGAGTACATTGCACACATCGAAGGAGAGTGCCCCAGTGGAATGTGCACAGCGCTCAAAAAATACGTCATCAACCCAGACGTTTGTAAAGGATGTGGCCTCTGCGCGAGATCCTGTCCACAAGGTGCTATTACCGGAGAACGTGGAAAACCCTACACGATAGATCAGGGAAAATGTGTCAAATGTGGTGTCTGTGCGAGCAAGTGTCCGTACAAGGCCATTGAACTCGTGTGAGGAGGGAAGAAAGATGAAGATAATTGTCGATGGAAAGGAAGTTATCATAAACGACAACGAAAGAAATCTTCTCGAGGCATTGAAAAATGTTGGTATAGAAATACCAAACTTGTGTTATCTGTCCGAGGTTTCTATTTATGGTGCCTGCAGGATGTGTCTTGTCGAGGTGGACGGTCAAATCACCACTTCCTGTACTCTGAAACCGTACGAGGGAATGAGGGTGAAGACGAACACACCGGAGATATACGAGATGAGAAGGAACATTCTCGAGCTCATCCTCGCAACACACGACAGTGACTGTACCACCTGTGACAAAAATGGAAGCTGTAAACTTCAAAAGTATGCAGAAGACTTTGGAATAAGAAAAATCAGGTTTGAACCTATCAAAAAAGAGCGTATCAAAGATGAATCTGCTCCGATAGTGCGGGACACCGCCAAGTGTATTCTCTGTGGTGACTGTGTGCGTGTCTGTGAAGAAATACAGGGAGTGGGTGTTATAGAGTTCGCGAAGCGCGGGTTCAAAAGTGTTGTAACAACTGCTTTCAACATACCCCTTGCAGAAACCGAGTGCGTCTTCTGTGGACAATGTGTTGCCTACTGTCCTACGGGAGCTTTGAGCATCAGAAACGACATAGACAAACTCATAGACGCTCTCGAAAGTGACAAGACGGTGATAGGAATGATCGCTCCTGCCGTCAGAGCAGCTGTTCAGGAAGAGTTTGGCATGGAAGAGGATGTGGCAATGGCGGAAAGGTTGGTGTCCTTTCTGAAGACAATCGGTTTTGACAAGGTGTTTGACGTCTCCTTTGGTGCAGACCTGGTCGCGTACGAAGAAGCCCACGAGTTTTATGAGAGACTCAAAAATGCTGAAAGACTACCTCAGTTCACCTCCTGCTGCCCTGCTTGGGTGAAGTACGCGGAGCACAACTATCCTCATCTCCTTTCGAACCTTTCCAGTGTGAAATCTCCACAGCAAGCACTCGGAACGGTGATAAAGAAGATCTACTCAAGAAAGCTTGGTGTTCCCGAAGATAAGATATTCCTTGTGTCGTTCATGCCCTGTACCGCAAAGAAGTCCGAGGCAGAAAGAGAGGAACATAAAGGAATCATCGACCTTGTCCTCACCACCAGGGAACTCTCACAACTCATCAAAATGAGCAGGATCGACATCAGCAAAGTGGAACCACAGCCCTTCGATAGACCGTACGGTGTGTCCTCTCAGGCAGGACTCGGCTTTGGAAAAACTGGAGGAGTCTTTTCTTGCGTGCTTTCTGTTCTGGACGCGGAGATCGGAGTGGAAAAGACGGACGTGAAGATTCAAGAAAACGACGTCGTGCTGGCGGAAGTTACGCTCAAAGATGGGACATCCTTCAAAGGAGCGGTCATCTACGGCCTTGGAAACGTCAAGAAGTTCCTGGAAGAAAAAGATGACGTGTCCATCGTAGAAGTGATGGCCTGCAGCTACGGCTGTGTGGGGGGCGGAGGACAACCGTACCCGAACGACTCCAAAATAAGACAGCACAGAGCAGAAGTCTTAAGAGACATCATGGGGATAAAGAGCCTACTCACCCCTGTAGAAAATCTCTTCCTCATGAGACTTTACGAAGAAGATCTTAAAGACGGAGAAACAAGACACAGCATACTTCACACTACTTACAAACCGCGAAGAAGATACCCCAAGAAAGACGTGGAAATCCTTCCAGTACCAAACGGCGAAAAGAAGACCGTGAAGGTTTGTCTTGGAACTTCCTGTTACACGAGGGGATCCTACGAGATCCTGAAAAAACTCATCGACTACGTCAAGGAAAGCGACATGGAAGGAAAGATAGAGGTTCTTGGAACCTTCTGCGTGGAAAACTGTGGTGATTCTCCAAACGTCGTTGTGAATGGTAAAATTGTGAGCGAGGCAACTTTTGAGAAAGTCATAGAGGAGCTATCAAAAAATGAGTGAGATGATTCACTTTCCAAGATCCACGTTTGAAAGGTTGAAGTTGTACAGAAAAGCTCTGACCCTTGTGGAAAAGGAGTTCATTTCTTCGGATGAACTGGCGCGGATGCTTGAAATCAATCCAGAGCTCGTAAGAAAGGATCTTTCGTATTTGAAGTGTCAGGGTAAGCCGAGAGTAGGCTACAACGTGGAAGAACTTCGCTCGGAACTGAACGAACTCTTCGGTGTCAACGATACAACTAACATGATAGTTGTGGGAACAGACGATCTTGCAAAGGCACTGGTGAGTTACGATTTCAAAAGTGTTGGTGTGAAGGTAGTTGCTGTGTTCGATGTTGGAGGCGAAAGCATAGGAAAGTTCATCGGTGAGTTTGCGGTCAGGGAAATGGATGTTCTGGAGAGAGTGGTGAGAAGATTCAACGTGGAGATAGCCGCTCTGTGCGTTCCCAGAGAGAAAGCTCAAAGCACCGCAGAAGAGCTGATAAAAAAGGAAATAAGAGCGATCTGGAACTTTACTGGGGCGCGGCTCGCTCTTCCTTCCAGCATCATCGTAGTGGACGAGGATCTCACGAAATCCCTCCTGACAATAAAACACCTTTTGAAGCGATAACATGTTCTGAAGCACTGAAGAGGGGGGAGAGATTCCCCCTTTTTTGTGATATAATCTCCATGTTAAAGTTTACTTATTCTTCGCAATCATTACAATCATTCCAATCAAAAAGGAGGTTTCAGACATGAGAAGTATCTCTTCCAAAGTTCTCGTATTGGGCGTGGTGGTAGTGCTGGTGTTTTTCGCTGCTCAATATATACTTTTGAACACGACCGTCTACAACTCGATCATGGAGAGGAAAAAGGAAGAAACCAGGCATCTTGTTGAAGCGGTGTACGGGATCCTGAATCGTGCATACGAGATGGAGCAGAAAGGAGAACTCACAAGAGAACAGGCACAGGAATTGGTAAAATCCCTGATGGGAAAGATCAGATACGACAACAACTACTTCTGGATCAACGATACCCATCCCAGAATGATTTTCCACCCGATTAAACCAGAGCTGAATGGTCAAGACCTGAATGACTACAAAGATCCCAACGGGGTCTACCTGTTCAACGAGATGGTAAAAGTATGTCAAGAAAAAGGAGAAGGCTTTGTGGAATATCATTGGCCAAAACCAGGAAGTGACAAACCAGAACCTAAAGTTTCCTACGTGAAGCTCTTTAAACCGTGGAATTGGATTGTGGGAACGGGAATATACGTGGACGATGTGAGGGCAACCGTTGGAGGGCTTGTTTTCAGGAACGTTCTGATAACTGCCATCATAGGAGCAGCTGTGATTATCATAGTGTTTTTCTATGGAAGAGTGCTCGCCAAGAAGACAAAAACACTTCTTTCCACCCTTGAGAAGATATCAAGCGGAGATCTTTCAGTTCGTGTCGACATCAGGTCCAAAGATGAATTCGGTGTCATCGCTCAAAAATTGAACGAAACAATTGAAAACCTGAGAAATATGGTGTCCGAGATCAACAAGTCTCAGGGTGAGGTGGAGAAAGTCTCAAAAGAATTGTTTACACTCTCACAACAACTTCGTAGCGCACTCGAAGAAATCGCAAGAGCGTCTGAGACAATAAATAGAGAAATCCAGAACGCTTCTGCTTCCATCGAAGAAGTCACGTCCGGATCCGAGGAAGTTTCCGCCAATTCTCAAAACATCTCCAAACTCATCCAGAAGATTTCGGAGAGTGCCGATAACATAGCGAACTTTGCAAAGAATGGTCAGAAGGTCCTTGAAGAAGCGGTCAGAAGAGTGGAGGATGTCTCAGAAAACTCTAGAAATACCGCGGATGTCATCTTGAAGGTGACGGAAAACGCGAGAAACATAGAGGAGATAGTAAGAACAATACGGAGTATAGCAGAACAGACGAACCTCCTTGCTCTCAACGCCGCCATAGAAGCAGCAAGAGCGGGAGAAGCGGGAAGAGGGTTTGCAGTCGTTGCGGACGAGATCAGAAAACTCGCAGAAGAAAGCCAGAGAGCAACAGAAGAAATCGGCCAGATCCTCGAAAGCATCAGGGACGGTGTGGAAAGAACAAATGAGATGTCAAAAGAAAATCTGGAGATCACAAAAGATGCGAGGGAGTTGGTGGAAGAATCTTACGAAAACTTCAACCGAATCGTGAGTAGAATAGAAGATCTCGCTGCAAGAATCGAAGGAATCGCTGCGAGCACCCAAGAACTCAGCGCTGCTTCCGAGGAAATGAGCAGCGCTTTCGATGCGGTTGCCAAGACAACCACAACGGTTGCGGACGAGATAGGGGAAGTGTCCACCAGCATCGTAGAACAAGAAAAAGCCGCAAAGAGAATAGCAGATGTTGGTCAGGAACTCAAGAAACTCTCGGATGAACTGAAAGAGGATGTGGAAAGATTCAAGACCTGATCTGGTAAAATATTTCTAGAGAATCAGAGAGCCCTGGGGAATTTCCCCGGGGCTTTTCGTGTTCATGGGAGGGGAGAAAATGAAATACATTCTTTCTCTCGACCAAGGTACAACAAGTTCAAGAGCGATTGTTTTCGATGAGAGAGGAAACGTGATATCGAAGACCAACAAGGAGTTCAAACAGATCTATCCAAAGCCAGGATGGGTTGAACACGATCCGGTGGAAATCTGGGAATCTCAGATCGAGGTTGCAAAAAAAGCGATTAAGGAAGCAGGGATCAAACCTGAAGATATAGCTGCCATAGGAATCACCAACCAGAGAGAAACAACCATCGTCTGGGACAAAAACACAGGGAAACCCGTCTACAACGCTATCGTATGGCAGTGCAGAAGGACAGCTCCCATATGTGATGAGCTGAAAGAGAAAGGTTACGCTGAGTTCATCCGTGAAAGAACCGGCCTTGTTGTCGACGCGTACTTTTCTGGAACGAAAATCAAGTGGATCCTCGACAACGTCGAAGGAGTGAGAGAAAAGGCAGAAAGAGGAGAAGTGCTCTTTGGAACGGTCGACACCTGGCTCATCTGGAATCTCACGGGTGGAAAGGTGCACGTTACTGATTACTCGAATGCTTCCAGGACAATGATCTTCAACATTCACAAACTCGACTGGGACGATGAAATCTTAGAACTTTTGAACATCCCAAGAAAAATGCTTCCACAGGTGATGCCATCGAGCCACGTTTATGGCCATACGGTGAAAGAATTGCTCGGTGCTGAGATTCTCATAGCGGGTGACGCCGGTGATCAACAGGCAGCCTTGTTCGGTCAGGCATGCTTCCGGCCGGGCATGCTCAAGAACACTTACGGAACCGGATGTTTCCTGCTCATGAACACCGGAGAAAAGACATTCAAATCGAAATCCGGCCTTCTCACAACGATCGCTTGGGGATTGGATGGGAAAGTCTATTACGCACTCGAGGGCAGTATTTTCATCACAGGAGCAGCCGTTCAGTGGCTCAGAGATGGGTTAAAGATCATCTCAAGCGCAACAGAAACTGAAGAACTCGCCACAAGGGTACCAGACAACGGAGGAGTGTTCTTTGTACCCGCGTTCGTTGGCCTCGGTGCACCTTATTGGGACATGTACGCCCGGGGATTGATAATCGGCCTCACCAGAGGAACCACCAGGGAACACATAGTGAGGGCTGTCCTCGAGTCGATTGCTTATCAAACAAGAGAAGTGGTAGAAGTCATGGAGAAGGAGAGTAACATAAAAGTTGATACATTGCGCGTGGACGGAGGTGCTGTTGTGAACAATTTCCTGATGCAGTTCCAGTCGGATATCCTTGGTGTTCCAGTGGAAAGACCCGTTGTGAACGAGACAACAGCACTTGGAGCGGCTTACCTTGCAGGACTTGCAGTTGGATACTGGAAAAACCAGGAAGAGATAGCAAAATTGTGGCAGCTGGACAGAAGGTTCGAACCATCCATGGATCTTGAGGAAAGAGAGAGGTTGTACTCGAAATGGAAAGAAGCCGTGTCGAGATCTCTCGGATGGGAAAAACAGTGAATTTGTACCCTGTAATTCCGGCCATCAGGGCAGAAAAAGATATCGAAGAGGCCATAGACTCACCTTCTAATCTGGTATTTCTGCTGACAGGAACTGTGGCGAACGTTGAAGAAGCAGTTTATATCCTCAAGAGGGGAAGCAAAGAAGTTTTCATTCACGTCGATCTGGTAAAGGGGCTTTCTCTGGATAGATATTCACTCGAATTTCTAAGAGATATCGTAGGCGTTGATGGAATAATTTCTACACACATTTTGCTACTGAAAACGGCCAGGAAACTTGGGTTGAGAATTGTTCAAAGAGTATTTCTAGTGGATTCCAGCGCTCTAGAAAATGGGGGTAGTTCAGGCAGAAGATTTGAAACCAGACTTTCTGGAGATACTTCCAGGCATTATTCCGGAGTTCATTGAAGAGATATCCAGACGGTACTCTGGAGATATAATCGCAGGAGGTTTGGTAAGAAAAAAAGAACAGGTTTTCGCTGCCTTAAAAGCTGGGGCAAAGGCCATACCAACGAGTTGCAAAGACCTCTGGAAAATACTATAATTCTACTGGTTCGAGAGAGAAAGAGAGAGCCATATCCCACGGAGGGTGGGGTATGGCTCTTTTTGTTTAAGGAGGTGTTCGATTTGAAGGCAGTTGTCATAGGAGCAGGTGTATTTGGTTCTCTTGTGGCAAGAGAGCTGACAAAGTACGATCTTGAAGTAACACTCATAGAGAAGAACCTAGACGTGGGTTGTGGCGTGACGAAGGCGAATTCTGCTATCATCCACGCGGGATACGACGATCCTCCGGGAAGTGTTCGTGCACAGTTCTGCGTCGTAGGTAACGCCATGTACCAAAAGCTGTCGAAGGAACTAGATTTCGAGTTCAAAAGAACTGGTTCTTTCGTGGTGGCGTTCAACGACGAGGAACTGAAAGAACTCGAACGTTTGCTCAAACAAGGAGAGGAGAACGGTGTTCCAGGTCTAACTATCCTGGAAAGGAACGAACTTCTCTCAATGGAGCCGAATCTCAATCCAGAGATCAAATACGCCCTTTACGCACCCACAGCGGGCATCACGGAACCCTGGATGGTCGCCATCGCGGCAGTGGAAAACGCCCTTCAGAACGGTTTGAACCTCGTTCTCGATGAAAAAGTTCTGGGTTTTGTGAAGATGAACGGTCGTGTGAGAAAGGTGATCACCGACAAAAGCGAGTATGAAGCAGATATCGTGATAAACTGCGCTGGGCTTCACGCCGACGAAATAGCGAAAATGGCCGGAGCGGAGTACGTTCCTTTACATCCCAGGAAAGGAGAGTACATCCTTCTCGACAAAAAACTTCAAGGACTTGTGAAAAGGGTGATATTCCCAACGCCCACGAAGATCTCAAAAGGGATCCTCGTTCTTCCCACCATCGATGGAGGAATTTTGCTTGGGCCAACCGCCGAGGATCTTCCAGAAGACATGAAAGACAGGCCTCTCACCACTAGAGAAGGACTGGAAAAGGTGCGCGAGTTCACAAAAAAACTCGTACCGTCGCTCGATTTCTCACTCGTTGTGAAGACCTTCTCTGGACTCAGGCCAGAAAGCCCTCAGAAGGACTTCTTTATAAAGGCAAGTGAAACGGTGGAGAACTTCGTGAACGTTATGGCAACAAGATCTCCGGGACTTACGGCAGCACCTGCTGTGGCAAAGTACGTGGTGGAAGGGCTTATCCAGGAAAAGATGAGGATTCCACTGATCAAAAAGAAAGATTTCAAGCCGTTAAGAGAAGGTATAAAACATTACTCGTCTTTGCCCATCGAGGAGTGGAAAAAAGAGATAGAAAAAGATCCGCGCGCGGGAAGACTGGTTTGCTTCTGTAACGAAGTGACAGAGAAAGAGATCGTAGAAGCGATCAGAAGGGGTGCGAGAACGCTCGATGGGATCAAATTCAGAACCAGGGCGATGTTCGGGAGATGTCAAGGTGGTTTCTGCATGGCGAAAATTTTGAAGATCCTTGAGCGAGAGCTCAACACAGACATGTCTGAAATCAGAATGAAGTCGAAAAACAGTTGGATCGTGAACGGGAAGGTGAGAGGATGAAAGTGGACGTGATGGTGATAGGAGCCGGTGCAGCCGGAATGGCAGCGGCCCTGAAAGCAAAGGAGGAAGGTGCGGAGGTTCTCCTCGTTGAACGTGACGAAAGAACTGGTGGCATACTGAATCAATGTATACACAACGGTTTTGGCCTTCACTATTTCAGACAGGAACTGACAGGGCCAGAGTACGCCGAGAGGTTCCAGGAAAAGATGGACAAGATGGGAATAAAGTCTTTGACGAACGCCTACGTGAAACAAGTTGGTGACAGAGAAGTGATTCTGGTTACAGAAAAAGGTATCGAGAGGGTGGAGGTTGGAGCCCTGGTCTACACAACGGGAGCAAGGGAAAGGCCCTTCGGCAGCCTCACGATCCCAGGAGACAGACCGTCTGGTATCTTCACGGCGGGAGTGGCCCAGAGACTCATAAACATAGAGAACCGTCTTCCCGGAAAGAAGGCCCTCATTCTGGGTTCTGGAGATATTGGTCTCATTATGGCAAGAAGACTCACTCTTGAAGGAATGGAAGTAGTGGGAGTGGTGGAGCGTCTGCCCTACGCTGGAGGGCTTCTCAGGAACGTGATACAATGTCTTGAAGATTACAACATACCCCTCTATCTTTCCAGTACTGTGGTTGAGGTGAGAGGAAGAGAAAGATTAGAAGAAGTTGTCGTTGCAAAGGTGGACGAAAAGTTCAGACCAATTCCAGGAACGGAGAAGGTTTTCAAAGTTGATACACTCGTTCTTTCCGTTGGTCTCATCCCTCAGGTCGAGCTTCTAGAACATCTGGTGGAAAAGAACCCAACATCAAAGGGAGTGGCCACCACGAACACAGGACAGACTTCCAAGAATTGGATCTTTTCCGCCGGGAACTGTACTGTGATTTTCGATCTCGTCGACTATGTAAGTTACGAAGGAGAAATTGCAGGAAAATACGCTGCCAGGTTTGTGAAAGGCGAAGTAGAAAATCGAAGGATTCCTGTGAAACCCGGTAAAAATGTGATGGTGGTACATCCTCTGTGGTATGTTCCTGCAGAACCCCTCACTCTTTACCTGAGGGTAAAAAGGCCCATAGAGAAAGGAAGACTCACTGTGGGAAGGTTCGAAAAAGAATTCGAAGATCTCGTACCAAGCGAGATGTTGAGAGTGAAAGTTTTGGACAAAGATCTGGAAGGATTCGATGAGATCGTTGTGTCCGTCGAGGAGGTGGACTGAAATGTTGAAAAACATCGTTTGCGTTCAGTGTCCAATTGGGTGTAAGATTAAGGTGGAACTAAATGAAGATGGTCATATAAAATCGATCATCGGAAACAGATGCCCCAGAGGAGTCGAATACGCAAAGGACGAGATCAGAGATCCAAAGAGGGTAGTCCCGACGAGTATCAAGGTGTTGAATGGGGAACTCCCCCTTGCATCGGTGAAGACAGACAAGCCGATCCCAAAAAGATTCATACCAGAGTTGATGAAAATCGTCAGGGAAATAAAGGTGGAGGCCCCTGTAAGAGTGGGGGACATCGTTGTGAAAGATCTGTTCGGGACGAGAGCAAATCTGGTTGTAACAAGAACGGTGAGGAGGCTGGACAATGGATCCAAAGAAGTTCAAAAAAGTAGCACTCGTGGGAGCAACGATTAACCCGAAAAAGTACGGAAACGTGATACTGAAAGACCTCGTCTCGAAAGGATTCGAGGTTTTACCGGTCAATCCTAAGTACGAGCAAATAGAAGGTTTCAGAGCCTACAGGAGCGTAGATGAACTTCCAGCAGATGTGGATGTGATCGTTTTTGTTGTTCCACCAGGGGTAGCATTGGAAGAGACAAAAAAAGCCTACAGGACAGGAT
>NZ_JAGGZH010000075.1 GCF_021162145.1 Thermotoga sp. | reverse complement strand
GGTCTATTCCACCGGAAATGATGACGATAGTCATTCCAAAGGCTATAATCGCTTGAACGGAAACTTGCCTCAACACGTTGAGCAGATTAGAGATCGTTAGAAATCTATCGGAAAGGATCGACAGAACAACTAACAGTGCGATGAATCCAACAACTACCGGGTATCTCCTCACAAGATTCCATATCCCTTTCATTTCGCTTGCACCCCCACTGCTGCTTTCATGATGTTTTCTTGAGATATTTCGTCTTTCTCCAACAATGCTGTCATTCTGCCTCTATGCATAACCATCACTCGATCGCACAAATTCACTATCTCCGGTAACTCGGAGGAAATGAAGATAATCCCAGTTCCTTCGTTTGCCAGGTGGTTCATCAGCTCATAAATTTCCACTTTAGATCCCACATCGATACCACGGGTTGGTTCTACGAACACGGCAAGGCGTGGTTTCTTCGCCAGGTATTTCGCTATCACTACTTTTTGTTGATTACCACCTGACAGATTTTTAACCAGCTGTTTGATAGACGGAGTCTTGATATTCAGTTGTCTTACGAAACGCTCAGTGATCCTGGCCGATTGCTTCCAGTTTATCTTCATGAATCGTGAAACAATGTCTGTATTTGGAAGGATAATGTTTTTCATCACGCTCAATTCAAGGATGAGTCCCAGGGTTTTTCTATCTTCTGGAACCATGACGATACCATTTTCTAAAGCATCTAAAGGACTATCCAATCTTGTTATATCTTTTCCAAAAAGTGTCATCCTTTTGAAAGAGGGTTTCAGTGCTCCAAAAAGTCCCAAAGCGAGTTCACTCTTACCGCAACCCACCAGCCCAGCTATCCCGAAAATCTCCCCTTTTCTTAGTTCGAAAGAAAGAGGTTCTACATAACCTGGAACAGAAAATTCCTCCACTTCAAAAAGCACCTCTTTTGTACACTTGTTAAATTTGGGATACATTTCCGATATTTTCCTTCCTATCATCATCTGTATAATGGTGTCACGATCGTAGTCTCTCAAACTTCCTGTTCCTATCTTTTTCCCATCTCTCAAAACAGTGACCCTGTCTGCTATTTCAAATATTTCGTCGAGACGATGTGAGATGAATATTATAGAGATTCCGCGTTTCTTCAAATCACGCATTATTTCGAAAAGTCTTTTCACCTCATGTTCGGTAATAGTTGCAGTTGGTTCGTCCATTATCAGAATCTTCACTTTCCTGGAAAGGGCCTTGGCTATGGATACCAGCTGCTTCTCCGAAACACTCAATTCTTCTACCCTTTTATCAGGCTGAATATCAAATTCAAGCTGTTCCAAGAGATCACCAGTTTTTCTTACGAGATTTTTTCTCGAAACGTTCCAATTCTCCTCCAATCCCAAAAAGATGTTCTCAGCCACTGTAAGGTTTTCACAGAGGTTCAACTCCTGATGAATCATCGATATCCCATGGTTCTGCGCTTCGAGAATAGAGCTAAAAGTCACTTCTTTTCCATCCAAGAAGATCTTCCCCTCATCCGGTTTGAGGATTCCCGATAGTATTTTCATCAGAGTACTTTTACCGGCGCCGTTTTCTCCAACGAGCGCGTGGATCTCTCCCCTTTCCAGGTCAAAATCCACCTTGTCAAGAGCCACCACCCCTGGAAAGCGCTTCGTAATTTGTTTCATTTCGAGCAATTTCAAAATATCACCCCACTCACAAGAATGACGTTCGAATACGGTTTGTCAGCTCCTGTTCTTACGAATCCTTTCGAAGTTCTGGAAATCTTTTTGAACTCTTCATGGGGTATGAATTCTATTTTTACATCATTATTGCTTTTCTTTATAAGGTTAATCAGTAAATCTCGAGTTTCGGGATTTTTTTCGTTCATCTCCTCAGCCAGGATGATTTTCTCAATTTCCAGTTCTTTCAGAATAACTTCCACCACTTCCAAAAGCCCGGGTTTTCCCTTGTCGACCACTAAATCTACCTTTTTGGCTCCATCAGGTATTGGGAACCCCATATCGACGATTGCCAGCATGTCAGTATGTCCCATGTTCGCCACCATCTCGGATATAGTGGAGTTAAGGATTCCCGCTCGTTTCATACTCTGACCCTCCTTTAGTTGATTCTCTGATGATCAACTCTGTTTCAAGCACGATCTTTTTATTCTTCCTGCTTTTCCCACTTATCATCCAATGAAGTATCTTTGCGGACTCGTAACCCATCGCGTGAAAAGGTTGTCTAACCGTTGTCAGTGATGGCTTGTAATGCTTACTGAACGGCAGATCGTCGAATCCGGTGACACTCACATTCCTGGGAACCTCGCATCCCATTTCCTCCAGGGCATCTATTGCTCCATACGCCATGAGGTCGTTTCCACAGACGACAGCATCGGGAATCTTCCTTAACTTCTTTACAAGTGAGAAACCGCTTTCGTAGGTGAACTTTCCAAAGAACACCACATAGTCACTTATCCCAGCTTCTTTAAGAGCATCCACAAACCCTCTCAACCTTTCCGTAGCACTGTACGTTCCTTCTTCTCCATTCAGAAAGGCAAACGATCTATGTCCTGTCTTCACCAAATACCACACAAGTTTTTTCATACCGTTATAATTGTCGCTAACCACATACGGCGCATCGTATCCTTCGTACACCCTATCCACAAAAACCACTTTCACTTTACTTAAGATGCCGCTCAATACTCGGTTGTTACTCCCTGCCCCTACCAGTAGCAATCCATCCATTTTCTTTGAAACCAACATCTCGATTAACTTTTCTTCTTCTTTAACATCATGGTTTGAACTACACACAATCAGAGAGATCTTTTTCTTTTTAAAGAAATCCTCAGCTCCTTTAACGATGAGCGAGAAGAATGGGTTTGTTATGTCAGGTACGATGAATCCCACTGTGTCGGTGTATCCTTTTCTCAAACTTCGTGCCACCAAATTTGGTGTGTATCCCAATTTCTTGATAACCTCAAGTACCTTTTCCTCAAGCTCTTTTCTCACCGGTGCGCTTTTGTTTATCACTCTTGAAACTGTGGAAGGCGAAACACCTGCCTCACGTGCTATATCTCTTATGGTCACTTTTTTCATAATTTCACCTTCAAAAACTCTTCCACTTCTTGTCGTGAAGGTATGGAGCTCTGGGCCCCGGGCCTTGTTACAGATATAGCCGCCGCCGCCATTCCAAAGAGCACAGCGTCTTCGAGACATTTGCCTTCTGCCAGCCCAACAGCAAAGGCACCGTTGAAGACATCCCCCGCTGCTGTTGTATCCTCAGCTTTTACCTTGAAAGCTGGAAAATGCCCCTTTTTGCGCTTGCTCACAACGAGAGCCCCTTTATTGCCGAGTTTTACTATCACGTTCTTGACGCCGAGTTCCAAAAACCTTTCAGCCGCTTTCTCAACAGACAAAAACTCATCGAAGAATTCCTTCGAGAGGGTTTCGATCTCTTCCTCGTTCGGTGTGAGATAGTCCACGTACTGAAAGATCTCTTCATTTATTCCCTGCGCAGGCGCGGGATCGAAAATTACGATACCGTTGAACCTTCTTGCACACTCCAAGGAGGTTTCAAACGAGATCTCGTTTTGAAGGAGAAGGATTTCACTTTCAGAGAGCGCTTCCCAATCGATTAGCTCTTTCTTCAATTTGGCATTCGCACCGGAAAAGATGATGATTCTGTTCTGGCCGCTTTTGTCCACCTCTATGAAAGCTCTTCCAGTAGGGACATTTACTTGGATGTACCCCTCTATTCCATGCCTTTCAAAATTATCCGAGAGGATTTTTGCATAATCGTCGTTTCCTAAACATGTCAGGAAGTGGCAACCTCTTTCTCCTATCTTTGCAACTGTCACCGCCTGGTTTGCCCCTTTTCCACCGGGGAAAATGCTCATCTCGAGTGCTCTTTGAGTTTCACCCGGTTTGGTAAAGTGATCGACCTTGAGGACGATGTCTATGTTCGAGCTTCCCACAATTGATATCATTTGTGCTTGCCTCCTTGTATGGAGTTCTTGAAAACGTTTTCGAAATCGTTTTCGCAACAATGATAACATAAATTAAAACAAAACGTCAACCTGAGAAAAACGAAGAAAATCCACCATAAACACTTATAATTTCTGTTAATCATCAGAAAACAGATTTTTTCCATATTATCCACGAATGAAAAGCTCCAAAGCATGGAATTCCATGGTAACATGTTAAGAGTGGAAGGAGGGATCTCTGTGAAGAAGAGTCTCATTGTTCTGATAATTGTGTTGATCTTGGTGGTCGTCATCATCGGTACCACGATCGGATATTACAACTTTCTTGTCTCGCTGGAGCAGGAAGTGGAGGAAAAATACAGTCAGATACAAAACCAACTCCAGAGGCGAGCAGATCTCATACCGAACCTCGTGGAAACGGTGAAGGGTTACGCCTCACACGAAAAAGAAATTTTCGAAGAATTGGCAAACGCCCGTGCAAAGCTCATAGGTGCAAGAACCCCACAGGAGAGCGCTCAGGCTGATGCAGAACTTTCTTCTGCCCTCTCAAGGCTTCTTGCCATAGCGGAGAACTATCCCACCCTCAAGGCAGACGCCAACTTCCGCCAGCTCATGGATGAACTTGCTGGAACGGAAAATAGGATCGCGGTTGCTCGAAGAGACTACAACGAAGCGGTGAAAAGGTACAACACCGCTATAAAGAGGTTTCCCGGTGTGATCTTTGCACGCCTGTTTGGATTCGAAGGGAAACAGTACTTCGAAGCGAAAGCTGGAGCAGAGCAGGTACCAGAGGTGAAGTTCTGATGAGAAAGATATTTTTTTTGATCCTTGCCACGACGCTCGTTCTTTTGTTTTCCGTTGAGTTTCCAAAGCCCACCTCGCACAAGTACGTAAACGACTATGTGGGGGTACTGGACTCAGAAACGGTGGGGAAGATCGTCTCCGTTGGAAAAGAATTAGAGGAAAAAACAACGGCTCAAGTTGTTGTGGTGATCGTTCCCTCACTTTCTGGTTTTACGGTAGAGGAGTACGCAAATTGCCTTTTCAGGGAGTGGGGAATAGGTCAGAAAGAAAAGAACAACGGAGTTCTTCTTCTTGTTGCCATGAACGACAGAAAATTGAGGATAGAAGTGGGTTATGGTTTGGAAGGAGCCATACCAGATGGAAAGGCAGGGAGAATCCTCGACGAGTACGTGATCCCTTACTTCAAAGAAGGAGAATATGACAAAGGTGTTTACTACGGGTATTTGGCGATTGCCAAAGAGGTAGCCAAAGAGTACGGAGTAGAACTTACGGAAACTTCCGAACTTCCCGAAAGAAGAACAGACATCAGTGGTCTTTCGATCATTATCATCGTTATCGCGTTTATCATCTTCTCTTCTATCCTAGGAAGGGGAGGATACTGGTACAGAGGTCCCAGATTTCCAGGTGGATTTGGTGGCCCCAGAGGCGGATCAGGGGGATCTGGTGGTTTCGGAGGAGGATCTTCTGGGGGTGGTGGTGCATCAAGAGGATGGTGATCTTGTAAAATAGAGCCCCGGGTCTGTCGGGGCTTCATCCTTCTATTTCTTCGATCCGTCCTGCTACAAAATCGACGATCTCCCTTATGTAATCCCTTGAAAAATTGAGTTCCGCTCCCGCCGCTCTGTACACCTCGTCTATCGGTGTCGAACATCCCAGAGTTAGAAAGTTCTGATAATCTTTTAGAGTCTTCTCTGGATTTTCCAGATAGTTCCTGTAAATTGCAAGGGCTCCGATCTGTGCGATTCCGTATTCGATGTAATAGAACGGTACCTCAAAGATGTGAAGTTGAAAGAGCCACCTTGTTTTCTTTTCTTCATCCAGATTTGACCAGTCTATTCCAGGATTGAACCTGTCCATCAGGTAAGCAAAGTACTCATCCCTTTCTTTGGGCGTGTGATCCGGGTTAGTGTAAATCCAGTGCTGGAAGGCGTCCACGATCATACACCACGGGAGGAAATAAAGAGTTCCCTCGAGTTCTTCAATCTTTGCTTTTTTGAGGTCTTCCACGTCCTCGTAAAACTCGTCCCAGTATTCCATGGAAATGAGTTCCATCGACATCGAAGCAAGTTCAGCAACCTCCATTCTATAGGGCCTGTAAAAGACAGGAAGACTTAGAGTTTCAAAAGAATGCAT
>NZ_JAGGZH010000074.1 GCF_021162145.1 Thermotoga sp. | reverse complement strand
CTGTTACAATAACAGGTCTTCCACTCCATGACCACCAAAAGGTTCCTACTGCTCCCCTGACGTACTGCATGAGAGAACCAAAGATGGTGAGCTCGCGATTGTCCTTGAGAGAATCTTCATTATCATAGCCTTCCACATAAAAACTTCCATCGAAGGCGTATATGCTGGCGAAGATCTTCATGTTGGGTCTCTTTTTTGTCACCACCACGTTCTTGAATGCAACCAGGTTGAGAAAGTCATCAGACTCGTGGTTTTTGATCATTTCCGCGTATTTTTCCGTTTCAACGTTGCCGTTCTCATCGAGAGGTCTTATCACAACCTCCTCTGCAATCTTTTGATCGGAGTTCCCGTTTACTCCCTCCAGGTCGGCGATCGCTTTCAGAACCTCTCTGTAATCGTTGTAAATGATGTAATCTTCTATGTAGATGTTCTTTGCAACGATGGTGTACTTTCCGTCAACGAACATGGGTTTTATATTTCCTTTGCCACTCATGTTCCTCAGGTAAATATCGCTGTCTGTTTTGATCACACCGTTGAAATAGATATCGTACTCGTTTCTGTCAAGACCAAGAAATTCCCTTGCTTCATCTCCCTGAAGGACAAGATGGTACTGATCACTGTTTGGTTTGGGCTTGATGAGAAAAAGACTCACTTCTCTTCCTTCACTTTCCCCAGCGAAATACCAATCGCTCATATTGTCGCTCACGTATTCCTTATAAATTTCTTTGTATTTCACCTTTATCAGGTAGTCATTTTCACTGTTGCTTTTTGGAGTGTTAAACTCGATCATATAGATTGGTTCCAGCCGTTTTTTATAAAATTTCCACCAACGCCATCTCCACCACCACCAACCCTCGTTCTCATCGGAATCATGGTCAACTATCCTTTCTGAAGGAAGTTCTATTCCCACTGGTTCATTCGAGTTGACCACTTCACTGGCAGGTTTTACGAGTTTTTCTATTTCCGATTTGTAGTACTCTTTTATTTTCTCCATGTTGTACTTCTCTATGTCCTCATCGGTTAAATACTTCGGAGGCGGATTCTCGTATCTTGGGCCGTTTCCTGCTTCCACTTCGATACCCTTGAACTCCACACTTCCTTTGAATAGAGGCTCTCCTTTCACATGTATCACATCGTTCGATCTGAAAGGACCATCTATAGTATCCTGGGTGATGAAATATATCTTCCTTCCATCTGTTCTTGTCTCTCTTTCCGTGAAATATGCGTACTTGTTCAAAAACTTCGGAGAGAGAACGGCGAATTTGTAAACGGTTGCTCTTCCTACCCGTACTCTCACAACAAGTAGAGCGTAGAAAGGAGTGTCTTTAAAGGGAAAAACCACCGCTTCAAAATTGGACAAACTCAGTTTCGATGCTTCCCTGGAAAAATCACTGTCTGAGAGAAGATCAAAGTGTTTTCCTGTATCCAATAATGAGAACGTTTGTTCCCACGATTCACCATCCGATTGAGCAAAAACCCTTTTTTTGAAGTCCTCAAACCACGTTACATCCCCAGTGGACCAGTTGTTGATGCTTATTCCAAGAAGGCCGAAGTATCTTTTCAAACAGGCAACTCCCAGGTTCAGAATGTTGGAGGCTCTGTAAGTGGCTTCAAGTTTTTGGGCGGTCAGTTGCACATTTTCAGAGTAATGCCTGAACGCAAGAAATACAGACGTTCCCAGAACAGAAACAATTATCAGAATCACAACAGTTGTTACAAGGATCGAACCGCTCCTCATGAGAATCACCTCACTCCAGATTTGGAAGAGCAATGCTCATGAAGTAAGTTCTTTCGATGCTGTTCTTTTCTTTTCCTATAGTGAAAGAGATCGTACCAGGGCTAGCAAAAAATGTACAGGTGGAAATATCCGTTGCAAGAATTTTTGTTTTTTCGAGAATCCATTCTTTTGAAACTTCTTGATAAATCTGAAGTTCGATATTGGGCCTTCTGAACACGATGGTGTAGCGATAGTTTTGAAAGTTGTAATTTTCTCCGGCGAGCGGTACGTTCACCCAAAAAGAGATGCTCGCAGGGTTGTCTGGGTCGAAAAACACCTGATCCGCCCTTGGCCCTGCCTTTATGATTTCTTTTCTCAATTCCATCGCCGTCTTCAAAAGGTCATCAGCCAACTCGATCGTGGTCAGAGACTGAGTGGAGATCACCATCGCTCTTGCTGCAAGTCCCAGAATCAACAGAACTGCTATGAGAACGACGGCCATCGTTATCAACATCTCCAATATTGTGAATCCTCTTCTCATCAGTACCCCCTCCAGTCCAGTTTTTACCAGAAAAATGTGGCAAAAATGTGGCAAGTGCTAAAATCATATAAAGGAGGTGAAAAGATGGTCATTTCGGAAAAGGTTCGAAAGGTTCTCAACGATCAGCTGAACAGAGAGATCTACTCGGCGTATCTCTACCTTTCGATGGCAGCTTATTTCGATGCGGAAGGGTTCAGGGGTTTTGCCCGCTGGATGAAAAAGCAGGCTCAGGAAGAGCTCACACACGCAATGAAATTCTACGAATACATCTACAACAGGGGCGGAAGGGCGGAGCTCAACTCTATAGAAAAACCGCCTGCAGAGTGGGATAGTGTAAAAAACGCTTTTGAAGCAGCCCTGAAACACGAAGAGTTCGTCACACGATCGATCTACGAAATATTAGAACTTGCCTCAGAAGAGAAAGATCACGCTACCGTGAGTTTTCTCAAGTGGTTCGTCGATGAGCAGGTGGAAGAGGAGGAACAGGTGAGAGGAATACTGGGCCTTCTGGAGAAAGCAAACGGTCAGATATCAGTGATCTTTCAGCTAGATAGATACCTTGGACAGAAAGAGTGAGGGGGCAGTACGCTCCTTTTTTCATACGGAGGTGGGAACGTGATACTGGTACTTGGAGTGTTCAAGATAGAGGTGGAGCCCATGCTGGAAGAGATGGAGGTACTGGAGAAAGGACGGCTCTTGAAGAGGTACTACCAGCGAGGTGTCGTTGGAAGAAACGAGGTGATCGTGAGCTACGGATTCATTGGGAAGGTGGAAGCTGCCCTCGTCACCCAGGCCTTTCTGGACAACTTCAACATCGACGCAGTCTTTCTGACGGGAAACGCCGGTGGCCTGGAGGGCGTCGAAGTGGGTGATGTGATAGTTGGAGACTCGTACACAGAGTACGACTTCGAAACTGCCCTCGGTGACGAAGGAATCGTGATCTCCGGAAGCGAAGAGCTGGAAGACAAAGTGATCGCCTATTCAAGCAGAGAAATCAAAACAGGACTGATAGCAAGCGGAGACTCTTTTGTGACAACAAGAGAAAGGGCGGAGAAGATAAGAAAAACAACGAAAGCCCTCTGTGTCGACATGGATTCCGCTGCTGTGGCAAAAGTATGCTATGAGAACGAAAAGAAGTTCCTCGCCATAAAGACTATAGTAGATCTCTGTGGAAAAGATACCGAGGAAGACTTCAAAAGAAACTACGAAAAGTACGGTTTCCTCTCCAATCTCATCCTTCTCGATGTCTTGAAGCGATGTGTTTTTTAAACGAACAGGGAGGAAAGAACGATCGAATAGTACTTCGTCTCCTCCGAATCCGCTCTCGAGGTGAGAACAACGGGTACCTTTCCGCCGAGAATTGTAGAAGCCGATCTTGCCTTCGTCAGAAATACAAGAGCCTTGTAGAGAATGTTTGCTGCTTCTATATCCGGCAGGATCAGAACGTCCGCCTTTCCTGCCACCGGGCTTTCTATCCCCTTCTTTTTGGCTGCTTCCTCAGAGACCACGTTGTCCAGAGCAAAAGGTCCGTCGACGATGCAGTTCTTTATCTGTCCCCTCTGGTTCATCTTGGAGAGAATAGCAGCTTCCACTGTGATGGGCATCTTCGGATTTACAATTTCTATGGCTCCCACTATCGCAACCTTTGGCATCTTTATTCCCAGAACGTTTGCCACACGGACACAGTGTTCTATCATGTCCACCTTCTGTTCCAGAGTTGGACTTATCACCATCCCAGGATCTGAAATGATCAAAGGTCTACCAAACCCCGGTATTTCCATCACGCTCACCATGGAGATCGTTTTCCCCGTTCGGAGACCGTATCTTTCATCCAGATAGATTTTCATCAGATCTCCTGTCTTTATCTTTCCCTTCATCAAAAAGTCGCACTCGCCCTTCGAAACGGTTTCCACGGCTAGCCTTCCGGCATCTCCAGTAGGACAGTCAACGATTTCAGGTCTTTCCCATTCCGGGACGCACTTTCTTGCAATCTCAACAATTTCCTCTTTCAGCCCGAAAAGAATAGGCTCACAGATCTTTTCTCTCCATGCCTTGAAGACAGCTTCGATCACATGATCGTCGTTTGCGGCCGCAACGGCTAGCTTTTTACCCCTTCCACGTACTCTCTCGACCAGTTTTTCCAGATGCACACTTTCATCTCCTCACAGAAGATGTTTTTCTTTACCGTACTCCAAGACCACTTCTCTGAGCCTTTTGATACCCTCTACTATTTTCTCATCCGGTGGAAGACAGAAAGAAAGCCTCATAGAAGGACTGGGTTCGTCGTGTATCTTGAACACTCTTCCAGGGACGTAGAAGACTTTCTTTCTCTTTGCGTACTCGAACATCTCCCACGTGTCGAATCCCTCTGGAAGGGTGAGCCAGATGAAAAGCCCCCCCTCAGATTTCACCCACTTCACACCAGGTATATCGGAAAAGTACTCTTCAAGAGCGTCGAGCATCACCTTTCTTTTCCTTCTGTAGAGTTCGATGGTGGGTTTCAATTGCTCGAGGAGGTCGTACCTCTCCAAATAACGTGCGGCAAGGCGATGGGTAATGGCGGGACTGCACAGATCAGCCGATTGCTTCGCCTG
This sequence comes from Thermotoga sp., assembly GCF_021162145.1. Taxonomy (NCBI): domain Bacteria; kingdom Thermotogati; phylum Thermotogota; class Thermotogae; order Thermotogales; family Thermotogaceae; genus Thermotoga; species Thermotoga sp. The sequence continues at coordinate 4,943 of NZ_JAGGZH010000074.1, read as the reverse complement.
AACAATCTTTCTGATGAACTCCTTGCCCCCTGCCACCATCCCTATTCTGAGACCTGGTGCAAGAACCTTGCTGAAGGTATTGAGGAGCACAACTCTCTCGGGTCCACCGATCTTGAACACAGGATCGATCGTTTCACCCTCGTACCTCAGGGCCCCGTAGGGATCATCTTCCACAATGAAGAGATCGTATTTTTCCGCGATTTCAACGAGTGCTTTTCTCTTTTCCAGAGAAGTGGTGACACCGGCAGGGTTGTGAAAGTTCGACACAACGTATATGAATTTCACCTGCTTGATCTTTCCTTTTTTGTCCATCTCTGAAAGCTTCTTCTCCAGGATGTTCAAGTCCATTCCATCGTCCTCGAGAGGTACCACTATGAAACCCGAAAGATACTGTTTGAAAGCGTTTATGGCTCCGAGATACGCAGGATCGTCCAGAACACAGTAACTCTCGTTGTCAAGAAATATCTTCCCTATGAGGTCCAGTGCCTGTTGAGATCCCACGGTGAACACCAGGTTGTCTTCGTTGAGTCCTGTGATCCCGTACATTCTTTCCAGGAGCTTCAGGATTTGCTGTTTCAAAAGGGGATCACCTTCTGTGGTTGAGTACTGAAGCGTGTAGTGGTATTCTTTTTCCACGATCTCTTTTGCAATTTCGGCGAGTTCTTTTCTTGGGAATGTTTCTGGATCAGGAACTCCCCCTCCAAAAGAAATAGCGTCTTTGTCAGCGGCAAATTTCAGGATTTCCCTTATGATCGAAGACCTCATGCTTCGGCCAATCTTTGAAACCTTGCTTTCCAGGTTCACGGGAACACCTCCTATTATTTGCCCTTACTGGTGAATTATACATCAAATCCAACGTTTTTGATGCATCATTTGATATACTTTGATAAAACGACCAGCCAGGTGGTGACCTCGTGAGAGAAAAGATCGAAAAGATAGTTTCGAACGTCGAAAGAGTTATAAAGGGAAAGAGAGAAGTGATAAAAGCGGTTGTCGCATCGCTCCTTGCAAAAGGTCACGTTCTCATGGAAGATGTTCCTGGTGTTGGGAAAACCATGCTCGCAAGAGCCCTCGCGATATCACTGGGTGTTGATTTCAAACGCGTTCAGTTCACGCCCGATCTTCTTCCAACGGACCTCACCGGGCTGTACATCTACGACAGGAAGAAAGAGGTCTTCATTTTCAAAAGAGGTCCCATATTCACCGACATTCTTCTGGCAGATGAGATAAACAGGGCAACTCCAAGGACCCAGTCTGCCCTTCTTGAGGCGATGGCAGAGGGTCAGGTAACTGTGGATGGAATCACTCACAAACTTTCTGAGAAGTTCTTCGTTATTGCCACGCAGAACCCAATCGAGTACGAAGGGACTTTCCCCCTCCCTGAAGCCCAGCTGGACAGGTTCATGATCTGTGTGAAGATGGGATATCCTGACGAAAAAGCAGAAATGGAAATACTTACCTCTCAGGAAAAGGAACATCCCATAGAAGATCTCGAGCCCGTTGTAAATCCTGGTGAACTTGTAGAACTTCAAAAGAAAGTCAGAAACGTTCTGGTGAGTGATGAAGTGAAGAGGTACATTGTTGACATAGCGAACGCAACGCGAAACCACCCGAGTCTCCTTCTTGGAATGAGCCCAAGAGGAAGCCTCGCTCTCATGCATTACTCGATGGCACTCGCCTTCATGGAGGAAAGAGACTACGTTCTTCCAGATGATGTGAAGAGAGCAGCTGCGTATGTGATATCACACAGAGTGATTCAGTCTGCTGAGTCCAGGCTCAAGAGAGAAAGGAAGGAAGACATAGTGAAGGAGATACTTGATCACGTGAAGGTGATCACATGAAGGTGAGAAAAAAAGTTCTCGTGCTGCTTACCCTTGCTTCGATTTCCGGATGGGTTCTCACTCAGAACAACATGCTTTTTCTTCTCGTTCTTTTCACTGTGACGAGGTGGATCGATCTCTTTTTCACGCTGAAGACGTTTTCGAAATTAAATGTGAAACGTCACATCACAAAGACAAGACTTTTCATAGATGAAAAGGTGGAGATGGTCTACAGAATTTCCTGTGAGAAAGGAATACGACTGCATCTGAAATTGGAGCCCAGTCTCTCCTCTGTCAGATTTTTCGGAAAAGACACAGAGAAAATAGTGATCGAACCTTATTCATCCAGGGAGGTGAAATTTGTCTTTTCTTTTGGGACAAGAGGAAGGAAGGTTCTTAAGGATTTTTCCGTCACAGCAGAAGACCCGTTCATGACGTTTTCTATGGAGAGGGTTTTTGAAGTTGAAGATGAGGTGATCGTTTTTCCAAAGTATGCGCCAGTTGAATTCCACAAAGAAGTGCTGAAAGATCTTCTTCCTGGGAGGAGGAGTCCTCAAAGGCTCCTTGAAGACAACACGATGCTGAAAGGACTCAGAGATTACAATGGTGAGCCGATGAACAGGATACACTGGAAAGTCTCCGCAAAGTACGGAAAATTGCTTGTGAAAGAGCATGACCACACTGCTCTTGGAAAGGTGAAGATCTTTCTCGATCTCAACCTTCCCAAAGATGCTGATCTTGGGGAGGTCTGGAAAGAGCTCAGAAGACACTACGAGGAGGAAGCGGTGGAACTCATTGCAAGCGTGGTGAAAGAACTGAAAGAACACCATACCCCGGTGGAACTGACTGTCATTGGAGAAAGAATCTGGAAGAGAGATAATTCAGGAAAAGACTGGGTGGAGGATTTCGAACTCCTTGCCACTGTGAGGGGAACAGATCTTCCTTCTGTAGACATAAAAACTGTTCTGGCGTCGCAATTGTTTGATCCAAGAGACTCCGTCCTGATTGTATGTATTCACCTGACGGAGAAAGAACTTCCGGTGCTTCTCAGAGTAAGGTCACAGGTATCGAAGCTGATCGTCTTCGTCATACCTTACGGTCTGAGAGATCCTGGTACGAAACCGTTTAGAAGTTTTCTCCTCATGAGAAGAGACCTGATGGACCTTCTTGAGAAGACAAGGCTTCTCGAAGAAAACCACGTGATCGTAAGAGGAGTAAAAGAAAACATGACCCTCCAGGAGGTCATCGATAGTGTTCCTTGATGCTGTCTTCGCTGGCGCGCTTCTTTTGTCAATATTGGAGAACGTGTCTTTTTACTCCTTATTGCTCCTTTTGAGCCTGATACCGATCTCCTTTCTCAAAAAGTTTTCGAGAGTGTACCCTGTGATCTTTCCCGGTCTGGCTATTCTTCTCTGGATCTTCTCAAAAGATTCATCGCTTTTTCTTTCATCGCTTGTTGTGACTCTTTTTCTTTTCCTTTCAGATTTTGAGAACGGAAGGTCAAAGACTCTTTCGCTTATACTCTTTTTTGTCCTGATAGTGATCTTCGAAAAGAATTCTTTCTCTCTGCTTCTTTCCTCTGCCGCCCTTTCTCTGTTTTTCCTCTATCATAGAAGATATCTGTATTCTGTTTTTTCCCTTCTTGCCACGCTTGTTCCTCCCATTCGTCTCCCTCTGTTTTCGCCAGGAAACATCAGAGAAGAAAAAAGCGAAACGGTCGAGCGAGCGATAAGAAACTTCTTCGTGATAGTGGAGAAGGCCTCAAAAGAGGAAAATCCTCTCATGAACATTCTCTGGACGGTCATTTTCTTTATCGTGCTGGCGAGCGTCGTTCTTTTCTTTGTGACTCTTTTAAAGAGGAGCTTTCGTGTGAACTGGAAGGGAATCCGGTATGTACTTTTCGGCCTTTGCGTTTTTGCGGTAAGTTTTTATCTTTTCGTACTTCTTGCAAACGTATTGGTACAAAGCATAAACCTCCAGATTGAGATACCAGAACCTTCAACACTTGGGCAATTTCCCACTTTTTCTTCCTCCGCTTCGGTTACCTTCATAGAAATCGAAAGACATCCCTCCTGGAGATTTATGAGATGGGCTCTGACGATCATCATGTTTGCCCTGGTGATCGTTCTTTTCTCCACTGTCCTGAGAACTTTCCTGAAGTCACTGAAGGCTTCTGAAAAGACTCTGGAGGTAGAAGAAAAGGAAGAAAAAGAAAAATACGAAGAGAAAAAAGAAAAACATTCCGTTGAAAGCGAAAGGATTTACACGGTGGAGGATGCTTATCTGTTCTTAAGAAGGAGGTTCTTTCCTGGACAGGACCAGCTGACTCCTTACGAACTTCTGGAAGGAAAAGAGTTTCACTACTTCAAAGTTCTCACAGAAAAGTTCGTTGAGAGAAAATACGCGAAAAAAAGCACAAATATCTCGAAAAAAGAACTGATGAGAATCTTTCGCAACGCAGTAGAGGAAGTGAAAGACAGGAGAATTAACCTCCGGAGAAAGTTGAATTAAAATTCAAAAGGATTTCTGGCGCTGTTTCAAAAACAATACAGGGAGGCATAGAAGATAAAACAAGTGGGAATTCTTCAAGGTACACCATTGCATATCAGTTTTACAAATTGGCAGGATCTCCTCAGTTTCATCTGGATAAATTACACGGTTGCCCTCCCTTGAAACACTGATAAATCCATGCTTTTGGAGGGCTTTTAGGTACTTAACTGCAGTAGTGTAAGGAATACCTATGCGTCGGAAAAGCTCTTTATATAGTGAGCAAGATATCACCAATTATTCCTCTCTCTTTCAAGCACTCCCTCAACCATTTAACATCATACAGCCTATCTGCCAAGAACTTTTTGCCTCTCAGCTCTATCTTCCTAACTATCCCTTCCAGCATCTTTATCTCTGACGAATACCTCCTCCCTACATCAACACACTCAACCAACTTGTACTTTCATTTTGTCATAACCACCTTACCTCATTCACCTTCCTCACCTGTGCTTCTCTCATCCAGTCCAGTGTGGCCCTCTTTACCTTATCCCTGTACCATCCACTATGATTGTCTGGACGGTTTCTCCCTGCGGCTGATCGTGAATGAACTTTATCAGGATCTTTATGATATGCTTT
>NZ_JAGGZH010000073.1 GCF_021162145.1 Thermotoga sp. | reverse complement strand
CGTTGGTACCGCTGCCACGTTCTGGAAATTCCTGTTGAAGCCGTTCACACTTTCGGGTCAAAGGAAGATGGAACCCTACAGTCTTGTGCTATCCATCGCATCCGTTGTGATTGGATTCTTCTTCGCGAATTGGGAATCATCGCTCGAGAGCTTCCTTTTGATAGGAGCTGGCCTTCTGGTTCACCTTCTCTTTAGAAAATACAGAATCAAGAAATATCCGCTGGAGGATTTCGATTCTATGTTAGGAGTGTACCTCCTTGGGACGGTGATAGTGTGTCTGTTTTCACTGCAGTGGTGACGGGCACTGTTTTTTTCGTGGTTCTTTCTCAAAAGGTTACTCTCCTGACCACTGTTTCAGGAATTCTTATGAGTTTTGCCGCTTACGTGTTCACAAGACCGTCGCACTTCGAGAAGTTTCCGATTCTCGTGTTCAAGCTTGCCTACTACACACCGAAGGCGATCTTCGAGTCGTTGATGGTGATGCTATCGTCCAGAGAGAGGAAGGTCTACGAGATCCCGGTGAAAGATGAATGGGAAGAACTCGAAAAGACGCTCACGATCACGCTCACACCCAGGACTCTGGTCGTCGTTTCCGATGAAGGATACATAGTAGTTCATCGGGTGGGAAGAGAATGAACTGGATACTCGCGGTTCCCCTTGTTTTGAGTGTCATTCTTGTTGTACTGGGTAAGAACCGTTGGGAAAAGCTCCTTGGGATTTCTTCGCTCTCCACCAAGACAGGCGTTCTGATATATGCATTATCGTATCTTGTTCCGGGGCTCTCTCAGGTGCGAGATGTTGCCATCTTCTACCTGCTTGCCGGTGGAAGTGGCGTGATTCTCTTCTCTTACTTTTTGAGGGGGAGAAAGGAATGATCTACGTCGGTGTGGTGCTGATGTGTCTCGGCACTTTCCTCACCCTCATCAAGAAAGATTTTTACCTGAAGATGCACTTCATAGGAATTTCCGACACAGTGGGATCTATCTTTGTGGTACTCAACTTCTGGGAAGATGCCTCAAGAACCGTTCTCATGATAGTGATTCTACTTGTGTGGGGACCGTTCATCTCTCACGTGATAGCACGTATGTATACGGAGGGATCCTCTTGATAGAGCACATCGTTCTTTTCTCGATGATAGCTATCTCTTTCTACACGATTTTCACACCAGCGAGGATGTTCTCGGTCATTGGAAGAACCGCTATCAGCATCCTGGCGACGCTTCTTTACACCATTCTTGCCGCCCCAGATGTTGCAATAGCCGAGGCACTTTTGGGAGCTCTCCTCACAACCCTTGTTTACCTGATAGCTCTCAAATCCAGGGACAGAATAAAGATCGGCTTCACTCCGGTGAGGCTACTCTTCGAAAAGATCGGAGAAGCCTTCACGGGTTTTGAATACGAACTCATGAAGAACTTCTGTGAAAAATACGACTACGGAGTGGAATTCGTGGAATACAGTTCTCTGGAAGAGCTGATCGAAGCACTGAACGAGGGAAAGATAGATATTGGGTGTGGTGGTATCTTCAGGGAAGACAAAAGGGGATACCTGGAAACGAAGATCTTCTACCTCGAGGACGAAAAGCTCGACCTTCTGAGATACATGGACAGAACCTATCGAGGGGAGGAGTTGAACCACGTCTTCCAGAAAGAAGGAAGCTATCATATCCTCTTTGCCGACGAGGAATTGAAGAGCCGGTTCAAACGGTTCCTGAAGGCGGAGAAGGACCTCGTGGAAAGGCTCAAAAGAAAGTATCTGGGGGAGGAAGGTAAATGAGATGGGTTTGGACAACGGTGCTGATTGTTTTCGGAATTGTGTTGATCGCATACGGAAGCTTTGAAAAGGTCTCTGTAGATTTCAAAGACCTTGTGGTGGAAAATCCCATCACGCAGATATACCTTCTGAACAGGGTGTACGATACGGTATTCGAGGTGCTCATTTTCTCTCTGGCAGTTCTGGGAGTTTCTCTCCACATGGCGTATCTTCCTGCTCCTGGAGAAATAAAGAGTATATCGGACGTTTCCATCAGAATCTTCACGCGGTTCATCGCGTTCTTCCTTCTGGTGGGTTCTCTGTACCTTGCGATCGAGGGTCATGTGAGCCCCGGTGGGGGATTCTCGGCTGGTGTAGCAGGAGGAACGGCTCTTGCATTGATAGCCATGGTCGAGGAGTTCGAAAGCTTTGAAAGGAAATTCGAGAAAGCACATGTGCATTCACTGGAAAAGATGATCATGGTTGTCTTTCTTTTCTTCGTTCTTTTGATCTTCCCTGGAAGGAACCTCATTGTTCCCGCCAACGTGATCGTGTACTTGAAGGTGATGCTGGGAAGCTGGATAGTAGTGTACTACTTCATAAAGCACAGAGGACTACTCTGAAACCCCAAGATCGTATCTTGTCTCTCCTATCGTTATGGAAAACACCTTTCCATCCTGTAAGAAACGCGTCTTCTTCTTAGTCTCGAGCAGATAGTTGTTCCCCTCTCCACTCAATCCCAGTCGAATGAGCTTGTACGATCCTTCATCGAAGATCACAAGATAAGAAATCCACCCATTCTTTCCCTTGTACTCCGCCTTGAAACTCAGGCGGGATGGAGAGACGTAAAGAGAAGGTAAAGCCGCCCCTTTCACTTCATATTCATGCTTCATGAAATCCACAGCGTAGAACTCATCGAGCATTTCGTCCACATTGTTCACGAGGCGAACCTTCGTTTCCAAGGCAAGAGAAAGGGCAAGAAATCCGATCATCACGATTGTACAGAAACAAAAGAGTAGTCCGAGGATCTCAACGATGGTGTAGCCAAACAAAAAATGCACCACGCACCCACCGTCGACATCCTCGGACCGAGGCGTGCGTGGTCGGAAAGCTCCAGCCGAGCACCCCCACGGCACACGGAGACACCTGCTTATGGCTGCTCCCTCCCGGGCCTGACCAGGTTCACAGGGCTCCGTTGCGTGGGACCCGGCCTTCATCGCTTCCGAACCACGCCGTTTCCCGACCCGAAGAGCCTCGGGTGGGAATTCGGCCCCGCGTATGGCGGATTTCGGGTACAGGGGACCGCCAACCCCCCGCCTAGCGTGGTGCACCATTATTCTACGACACTTTTTGGGGTATTTCAAGTTCAAAACAGGTTGTAGTGTTTCCTCACAGGCTCTATTACTTTCCATCGGCACCTCAAGCCCTTGGGAAAGGTAACAAGGTCGCCTTTTTCAATCACGTATCTCTTCCCATCCTCCGTTGTTACCTCCACCTTTCCTTCCAAGATGTAGCAGATCTCGTTGGTGTCGTAGTACCAGTCAAACTCGCTGACTTCCTTTTCCCAGATGGGCCATCTTTCTACACCGAGCTCTTTGAGCTTTTCCGGTGTGGGTTTTTCTATTTGCACTTCCACGTTCATCACCCCCCGAATAGAGTGTACCAATCCTTTATTGTTTTTTTATTAAAGACTCATTGAAGTTTTTCCTATCTTTCTCCACAATTTGACACCGGTGAGTAGAGTTTGAATCGTAGGGGGCGAAATCTGTGAGGAAATGGGGATTGGGGATTTTTATCGTTATTCTTTTCAGCTTGTCTTTCTCCATTACAACATACAGGTACGACAAAGCAACTGGGAGGTGGGAAAAAGAGGTTCGCGAGGACATCCTCATGTTTCCGACCACCCCAAAACAGACCGGAAGCGTCGTAACGGCCGAGCCTTTTCGGGGAAGGAAGCAATGGTATTACTACATGGAGTACACGCTAGGAGATGGAGAACAACTTTTCAGTTTCTGGATGGGACAGAACACGGATGTGGGAACGGTCACCATTTGGAACGATTCCGATTTCCTCTACGTTAAAGTCGAACTGGACGAGGGATGGTTCTTGAAAGAAACGCACCTTAACGTTCTGACGGACGAACCCGAAGGAAACCAGCCTCCAGGTCAGTTTCCGTTCAAGGAGGAGTTCGATCCCCCGGTGAAAGTTTATACCCACAGAGTACCACTCTCTTTTCTCTTCCAGAGGAGTTTCAGCAAGTCGAAGAAAGTGAGCACTGAGTATTACGTACTCCTTCATGGTGTAGTGACGAGTGGCAGTGAAGAGGAAACTGCGTGGGGTGGGAGACAATCGAACTGCGTTGAGATCCATCTCAGTGGGACGAAAGTCAGTTGGTTCGTGAAGAAGCCTGGTGTGTACGTCTCAAAAGTGCTGGAAGTAGGTGCAAACAGGGATCTACATATTTACATTTCCCTGCCAGATCCTGTAGGCGAATCAAAAAGCTTGGAATTGAAACTGGGGACAGGAGATCAACTTCCTTTGGAATGGTTCGACGAGCTCGATTTTGTGGAAAACAGGTTCTCTTTGTGGCAGAAGATAACTGTTCCAGAGAACTCAACGGCAGATACCTACATCAGCAAGGGTGTAATAATCTTCACCATCAACAACTCAAGACTGTACGTCGATACCTCACCAAAGGGTGAGTAGAAGGAGGGGTTTGTATGAGAAAGTTACTCTGGTTAGTTCTGATGGGAGCGTTGTTCTCTTTTGCCTTGGCACAAGCACCACTTGAGGTCTGGAAATACGAGAATGGTCAGTACATCAGCCTTTCAGCGACAAACGACCTAGCAAGGGCATTCAGTGCGTTTCCGACTGATGGAGCCTGTAACAAACGTCAGTGGACGGTCGAATTCACAACAGAGGTACAGGTCGCCCAGTGGCTCGAATGGGAACTGAGCGCAACGAAGTGGACATGGTTCGTGAGAAAACCGGGAGATTACTACGCAAACTCAGTCACAGGAAGTGTGGCAAGCAACGGTGATGTCCTGGTGACTTTCAACGACTTCGATGATCCAACTTACACGGGAACCAGTAGCGTCAACCCGAAGATCGAGGCTTATTACACCGTTATGACTGAGGAGGGAATGCCAGAACAGGATGACTGGGTGAGAGCACCCGATGTGAACGGGCTTTCTTGCACGTTGGAGGACAGCCAGGAACTCCACGATGGAATGACCTTCTATCTGTGGAACAGAATCAGAGTGGTGGAGTGTAATAGTGCATCCACCTACAGAGACACTGGATACATCTTCCTCACACTTCAGAATCAGAAACCGTGGATCGATGAAGAAGGAAACTACGTGGAAGGTCTGGAAAACTATGTGACCAACGAAAGATGAAACGGTAAGTAGTGTATTACGAATAGTTGAGGAGGGGATTGGTATGAGAAAGCTTTTGTTGATTATGTTGGCTTTGATAGTGAGTTCTCTGTTCTTCGCTGATTTTGTAACAGTTTACGCCTACGAAGGTGATCCAGATAACGCGAAGGCATTCGTGAGCATGCCGGATAGTGGTAGTTGCAACAGACATCAGTGGAGAATCCCGATGACCCTGGAAGTTCAGGTGGCCCAGTGGGTGAAATGGAGCCTGACAGGAACGAAGTGGACCTGGTTTGTGAGAAAACCTGGAACGTACGTTGCCAACTGCATAACGGCAACTCTTCAGAGCAACAGCAATCTTGAGATCACCTTCAGTGGATTCGACCATCTGAAGTATGCAACGGGAACGAGTGTTAACGACACGATCGAGGTAGAGTATGCATTCGGTCCCCAGCTTCCCATATCAGAAAATATATGGACACCTGCTCCTGATCTTAACAACGTATCCTTGCTGGTACCCGACAGTAAGATCCTCCACAACGGTGCAACCTACAAACTCTGGAACAGAATACATGTTGTGAGATGCAACAGTGCGTCCACCTATAGAGACACCGGCACGATCACACTCACGCTCAAGAATCAAAAACCGTGGATTGACGAGGAAGGAAAATACGTGGAAGGTCTGGAAGAATACGTGAACAACGAAAGATGAGTCTTTTCAGAAAGAGAAGGCGAGGGTCCTCCCCTCGCCTTTTACTTTGTTTGGGAGAGTGATGGGGATGAGAAGAATAAGTTTGATGGTCTTAATTTTGATGAGTGCAGTTTTCTTTGCCCAGGGACTGTCCATCAGGATGGATCCCATCGTAGTCAGCAAGACGGTAAGTCCAGGAACCAGTTTCAGTTACGAGATCTTTCTGGAAAACAATGGTGATTTTGAACCGGTTACTTTGAAGGCGATGGTTATGGATGTTGTCGAAACTGTCGAGGGTGCGTACGACATAAGAAAACCTGGCAGCACAAAATACTCGATCGCTCGGTGGGTGAAAGTAGAACCCGATACCATCACAGTCCCACCGAAGGAGACCAAGACGGTCGCCGTTACCGTGAACGTTCCAAGGGGTGTTTCAGGAGGACTCTACGGTGCTGTCACATTCGAGATACAGGGACCTCAAACACCGGAAACCCAGAGACCTGTCGAGAAAGGTGCTTATGGCGAAGTTGAGTTCAAGTATAGGATGGCAAGTTTTCTTGAAGTTGTGTTGACTGGTACCCGACAGAGAGTAGAGGCGTTTCCATCGTACTTCAAAGTTGAAAAATCAGACGATATTCCTTCTATAAGAATGCAGATCGGAAATGGTGCTCTCGTTTTCACGCTCGGCGTGTTGAACAAGAGCAACGTTCACATTGTCACGAAGGGAACTCTCACGATAAAGACCAAGGATGGACGAACAATAGCAAAAATGCCTCTCGGTGGTGGAAGGGGAGTGATTCTCCCCGAGGGCACCGTCAACATGAGAACGATCACGCGAAGGTTCTTTCCGCCGGGAGAGTACGTCGCAAGGGCCGTCGTCGATTACGGTGGAAGAAGACCCATCGTAGCGGAGACTCCGTTTACAATCACGACTGAAAAGGTGGAAACGGGAAAGGAAGAAAAGGAAACAAGCCCTGTGATGATCACAGTAGATCCCGCAGACATTGAGATAAAAGCGATACCAGGATCCTACAGGTCGAAGATAGTGAAAGTGTCGAATCTTGGAAAGGAGATCCTTCAAGTGAAAGGGAAAATCCTACCACTGGCCTACGACCTCTACGGTGATCTCCTTCCAGAGGAAGAAAGGGGTACACCACCTGACTGGATCAAACTCACTCCATCTTCTTTCACCTTGAGACCTGGACAATCAAGAAACGTGCGTATCGCAGTGAGAATTCCGAAGGATTTCACAGGCGGGTACTACGCGGACGTACTGTTCAGAACAAAGGGAGGCCTTCAGACGGAGACGGGAGCAAATCTCCTCGTGTTCTCAGGAAGAGAAGAAGATATCACCAGAAAGGCGAGTGCAGATATCGCATACGAGATAAAAGAAGATGGAATCTACGCGGATATCGTTTTTGAGAACACGGGAAATTATCACCTTGTACCCAAGGTGACGTTTGGTTTGAACAAGATCACACCTCAGCAGGTGACAGATGAAGGTCTCATAATACCGGAGAAGGTGGAAAGTCTCATCCATGAAGAAATCACCTCCACCAATCCCGTTCTGCCCGGAACGAAGAGAATTTTCAGTATCTTCATACCCACTACTTTAGAAGAAGGCGAATACGAGTTACTTGCAAGGTGTGACTACGGAAGCAGCCCAATTGTGCTGAAAAAGTCCTTTCACATAGAAGGGAGGAATGGGGAATGAGAAAACTGATCTTCGTTTTTTTCATCCTGGCAGCGGTACTGATGATCGCACAGGAAGAACCTCTTGTGAGCAACATCTTCCAGGATACTTATATCCTGGATGCCCTGGCAGACATTTCTGCACAGACCGGCGTTCCGATCATAGCTGACACCACCGTGACAGGCTTCATCACAATGGAACTGAACGAAGTTCCCTTGGAACAGGCACTGAAGATGATCCTCATGCCTGGAGGATACGTCTACAAGAAGATGGACGGATTTTACTTTGTGGGTTCACCCGATCCAACGAATCCGGCCTTCAGATACCTCGTAGACACAAAGACCTACAAGCTGAAATACATAACAACGGCTGACGCCCAGGAACTTTTGCCTTCCATGTACAAGAACTACGTCAAGTTCAACGAAAAAAACAACATGATAACCATCACCGCACCCGAGGAGATCATACAGGAATTCGAAAAGGATCTTAAAAAGATAGACATTCCAATACCCCAGGTGAAGATCAGTGTCATCGTCACGGAGATTTCAAAAGATTACTCGAACGAGTTGGGGCTGAACAGTTTGGATTACTCTTTCAGCTCTGGGCAAGAACTCAACGAGAACTGGTCAGCTACCCTTGGTCTGGTAACAGGAGTGTTGAACCTTCAAACAGACGTCTTCGGACAGATTCTGGCCCAGTTGAAGCTCCTCGAAGAAGAGCAGAAGGCGAAGATCACAGCCGATCCTTGGATCATCGTGAAAAGTGGGGAAAAAGCCTCTCTTTTTCTGGGGGAAAGGCAGGTAGTTCTCCTTCAGGCTGAAGGAGCGGTGAGCAGGATCGAATCCATAGATGTTGGAGTGAGCATTGATATTCAGCCTCGTGTGATGGATGAAGAGGAACTTGAGCTCACACTCTCCCCCAGAGTCAGTCACTTTGCGGGAGAAAAGCTTGGGACTTTCGCCGTGAAGCAGAACGAACTTTCCACAACCCTCTTTTTGAAAAACGGCCAAACCGTTGTGATCTCTGGGGCCACCGTGGAAGACAACTCACAGACCAGCTCCGGTATACCCATACTGAACAAGATACCACTCATAAGGTATCTCTTCGGCGGAACGACGAAAAAAGATTCCGAAAAGGAGCTCTATGTGTTCATCAAGGCGGAAATCCAAGGAAGTGAATGATTATGAAGTGGTTTCTGATCCTTTTGATACTCTCTATCACTACGCTGATCGCGGAGCCCATGGTCGTCTACCAGCTCATCGTTGCGGAGATGAAAGTGACAGAAAACCAGGATGTTCTTTTAAAAGAGCTCCGCGTCGCCACTGAAGATTCAGGTGAAAAGAAGGTTTCTTACTCCAGCAACACACTCGAGTTGAAACTCTTTCCCTCTTCCATAAAAGTGGAGCTCCCGGTGATACACGATTCTTACAGGATCCTCTCCAAACCGTGGATCATCACCGCTCTTGGAAAAAACGCAACGATAAAGATAGGAAGGGAAGAGATCCTTACAACCCAGGGTCTCACTACCACGCAGGAAGTCTCATTTTCGCTGACACCAAAACAAATAGACGAGAAGGGGAATGTTCTCTCGGACATAGGAGTGAGGTTGAACAACTCCCAGCTTCAAACCACGCTGTGGCTTTCTCAGGAAAAGTTCCAGCCGATCTTCTACTGTAATTTCAAGATCACCGGAAAAGAGCAGAAGATGATCGTTTTTTCCAAGGTTGCTGTTGTTGAGAAACCCCCAAAAGAGAAGGCGTTTGTGGCGGGAGATGTTTCTGGCCTGGAGGAATTCCTGCCAGAAAAAGAAGAGAAAGAGAAGAATTTTCTACTCCTCTCCTCATCTCCAAATATCGAAATCAGCTTCTGGATCAAAGACAATGTTCACATCGATGTGTCTTCTTCAGAGGGAGTCCTTCTGGAGACAAGAGTTTTTGGAGAGCAGTTGAGGCTTGGTACCATCTTCTGGCGTTACAGAAGGTGGGGTGTGGGTTTTTCCGATTACTCGAGAGTAGAGCCACTGGTTCTGTCAGCGGGTGTATATGCCCTCTTCGACCTTACAAAGTTCTCTGGAATTCTCTGGTGGGGTAGAGGAGATCTAACCCTTGGAAAGCTCTCCGCAACGGTTTCGTTCAAAAGCCACTGGACGTTCCAGGAATTATCACACGAAGTATCACTTAGCGCGGGGTACAGTCTCAGTGAAAACATAATGTTGCTGGTTGGGGTGGTGTACAATTTCTCCGATTACACACTGTTTTTTGGTGTAAAGTTTTCGTTCTAATGTATGAAAAATTGATCCTTCTCTATCCCCATTTCTCCCAATACATTCTTTACACGATTCTCTACTGTTGAGCGCCGCTGCTCCGAGCAGTGTACCAGTATACGGATCGAATTCTCCAGGGAGGTAATCACGTCTCCCCTTCGAAGCAGCGGCGCTATTTTTTGAGCAATTTTTCCTGTGCTCAGGTTTGTTCCCTTGAACTTTATCTCCAGAATCACAAAATTCTTCACCCTTCTCCTCGACTCCAGAAAGAGTATCTTCTCGAAGAAATCCGCGTCAACTATCACCGCTTTCTTCCCGTTCATCAATGGATGGGCCTCTTTGCCGGTCGCTATCTGATCAAAACTCAGGTGGGGTTTTATGCCTATCTCTCGAAGTCTTCTTGAGAGTTTGTCGTACAAGTGCTTTGCCTTGGTTAAATCTCCCTTCTTCATGAGAATTTCAATGGCTTTGTAATACATATCCTCATCGTAAGGTTCTCTCTGTATATAGGTCACGATCATGTCATATGCTGCATCGTGCCTGTCTCTGGAGATGTATATTTTGAACAACTCTTTCAGCACATCCGAGTACCATGACTCGTACATGTCCCTTGCCTCCTGGACCCACTCCGCCAGGGAATCTTCAACCAGAAAAGGTCCTTCGTAGATTTCGAACATCTCCCTCAAGATTTCTTCGCGTTCGCTTTCGGAAGTGACCTTCATCAACTTTTTGTGATTTTCCTCGAAGGTATCCGCGTCTATGGCAACGTCTTTTCCGGGCGTGAAATAACACATGTTTCCCTTGACAAAGAGCTGGTCGCTTGTGATACCAGTCGTTTTTCTTATAAGATAGAGCGTCGTGTTCAGATTGGTTTTCGCGAATCCTTCTTCCATCTCCTCCCAGAACATGTCATACAGTTCCTCAACGGGTACTCCCTCGTTTCTTCTGAAAACCAAATACCTGAACAAAGAGAAAGCCTTTTGAGATGGCCAGTTTCTGGCGTAGACGACATCGTTTTCCTTGATGACTCTCGTTCCTCCAAAAGTCTTTATAAGAATACTCACGATCCCCTCTCCTCCATTTTTGCTTGAAACGATTTTGAATCTTTCTAGTATTATATCACAACTTTTAATAAAAGGATGATAAAAATACGGTTAGTCGATCTTTCAGGAAAGAGGGGCCTTGTCCCCGTTGCAGCGCTTTATAAATCTACTTTGATAACATCTGTTACTCACTGAAGGCGTTTCAAAAACAATACAGGGAGGCATAGAAAATAAGACAAGCGAGAGTTCTTCAAAAATTCACATCAAACTCACTTGTTTTTACTGCTCCGAAATCATGCCTCAGCTTGTTGTCAATGAAGTCCTCTCTCAGAGAAACCATCCAGATCTCCAAAGACCATTTCATCTGTTCCTGTGTTCATAAAGTTCATTCACGATCACCTGCAGGGAAGATATGGCTGTGGTGTTTGCTCTTGTGAGGTCTCTTGTCTGTAACATGTAGGTGGCTCATTTTTATATCGTCTTATCTTGCTTCATCCTGAGATCTTTCCCCTTCACGAGAATTTTATAACACCGCCTTCGAAAACTTGATCCGAGTGAAATAGATGAGAAGCTGTTCAGACTGTATCTTGAGAAGACACGAGTCATTGGATATCTTGCCTCAGTGGCGAGTCAGATTATAGAAAAGCACGACCTCGAGAGACGTGTGGAGAGACTTGAAGAGTTATTTGAGCGATATGAAAGTGAGATGACCGCGTGAAGTCAAGGCTTCGAAAACTAGAAAGACGTTTACTAGGCAGAAAGAGAAGGATTGCATACATAATCTTGACGAACCGAAGGGATAAAAAGACAAAGAAAACGTATTGGGAAGTATCTCTAGGTAACGATGAAGAAAAAACCTCGATCGATTCCATTTTGAGAGAATTTTGGGAAGAGTCTAAAAAAGGCACGTCCATATCAGAAGAAGTCGTGTGGTTTAGGAAAAAACTGCAGAAGGAGATTCGTGTGTTTTTATTAAAAATGACCGAGCCGCAAGATCATACATCTTCATATATCTTCATGGATGAGCATTGGCTCTGAAAAAGAGATACAAAGAGTATGAAAGGGAAGAGATTGAAGAGATGTATCGGACGCTTAAAAGGCAGCAGGATTTATCAACCGATAAGTTTGAAAACTGACTTTTAAAACGGGGATCAATCAACTTGGAGGTATATTACTTTCTCT
>NZ_JAGGZH010000072.1 GCF_021162145.1 Thermotoga sp. | reverse complement strand
TGGATACAAAACCGTAAAAGAATACTTGAAAAAGCACGGTAAAGACTTTACCGCCATTTTTGCTATAAATGATCTGACAGCGGTTGGTGCTTTAAAAGCCCTTCATGACTTAGGTGTATCTGTACCGGATGAGATCTCTGTGATGGGCTTCGATGATGATCCTATCTCAAGCTATACCATTCCTGCCTTAACTACTGTAAGGCAGCCAAGAAAAGAGATGGGAAGAGTAGCATTCAAGGTACTCTACGAGAGACTCTCAGGAAAAAAAGGAATAGCAAGAAGAGTAGTACTGCCCGTAGAGATCGTTGAAAGAAAGTCAGTGGCTGCTCTGAAGTAAACTACTTAAGTTCCATACATAGAAATCAGGGAATATTTCCAAATAATTTCATCCAGATGTATCTAGAATGAAATAACGCTGAAAATCATCCCTAATTGTGATTTGACATTACGGGAACTTTCACGGTAACGTTTACGCATGGTATCATCTACTTGGACAACTCATTCAGGGAGGTGAAGGCGGTATGAAAAAATTTCTGGTGTTCGCTCTGCTTGTTGTTTCTTTTGTCGTTCTTGCCCAGCCCAAACTCACCATATGGTGCTCCGAAAAACAGGTCGACATCCTTCAAAAACTCGGAGAGGAGTTCAAAGCCAAATACGGTGTGGAGGTCGAAGTGCAGTACGTGAACTTCCAGGATATCAAGTCCAAGTTCCTCACAGCCGCTCCTGAGGGTCAGGGAGCTGATATTATCGTCGGCGCACACGACTGGGTTGGAGAACTCGCCGTGAACGGTCTGATAGAACCCATTCCGAATTTTGCCGATTTGAAAAACTTCTACGAGACAGCTCTCAACGCGTTTTCTTATGGTGGAAAACTTTACGGAGTACCCTATGCTATGGAAGCAATTGCTCTCATCTACAACAAAGATTACGTCCCCGAACCTCCCAAAACCATGGACGAACTCATAGAAGTTGCGAAACAAATCGACGAAGAATTTGGAGGAGAGGTGCGGGGCTTCATCACGTCAGCAGCCGAATTCTACTACATAGCTCCGTTCATATTTGGATACGGTGGTTACGTCTTCAAACAAACCGAGAAGGGACTTGACGTCAACGACATTGGCCTTGCCAACGAAGGGGCAATCAAAGGTGTGAAACTCTTGAAGAGAATGGTAGATGAAGGAATCCTTGATCCCAGTGACAACTACCAGATCATGGACTCCATGTTCAGAGAAGGTCAGGCAGCCATGATCATCAACGGTCCCTGGGCTGTAAAGGCTTACAAAGATGCAGGAATAGACTACGGTGTCTCTCCGATTCCCGATCTGGAACCCGGTGTTCCTGCAAAACCTTTCGTTGGAGTCCAAGGCTTCATGGTGAACGCAAAATCCCCTAATAAACTCCTTGCCATCGAATTCCTGACGAGTTTCATTGCCAAGAAAGAAACAATGTACAGAATTTACCTTGCTGATCCGAGACTTCCTGCGAGGAAAGACGTTCTTGAACTTGTGAAAGACAATCCCGATGTGGTCGGATTCACACAGAGTGCCGCTAACGGAATACCGATGCCCAACGTGCCGCAGATGGCTGCTGTGTGGGCTGCTATGAACGATGCGCTCAATCTTGTTGTGAACGGAAAAGCAACTGTTGAAGAAGCTCTAAAGAACGCCGTTGAGAGAATCAAGTCCCAAATTCAGTAACAGTAGGCTCCTGTAAGGGGCTGGGATCTCCAGCCCCTTTCACACACTCAGGGAGGGAAAAAGGTGAAGAAACTCATAAAATTGCTTCTGTGGTTCCTCCTTGCACTTTTGAACGTGACATTTTTTTGGGCAGGAGTATTTCTTTTTCAAAACGAATATTACGAACTCTCCATCGTCCTCTTTTCCTTGTTGTTTCTGATAGATTTCTTCATCATCAATCCAAGGGGATATCCTTACAGATACGTTATTCCCGCTCTTGTTTTGCTTTTCGTTCTCGTTCTTTACCCCATATACTTCACCTTCAAGGTGGCCTTCACCAACTATGGAACGGGTCACTTCATGTCGAGGCAGGAGGCCATCGAAAGACTCCTTTACGACCCGAATTTCTCCTACGTGGTAGATTCGACTCCTGTCTCTTACAAGGTCTTTGTGGTCTACGATGGGCTCTCCCCCACGGAGGATTTCCTCATACTGTTCAGAGTGAACGGTGTTATCTACCTTGGTGAAAAACCCAGACCCGTTGTTTCACGGGGTCAGGAGGTACTCTTGAGCCAGTACAATCTGGTGCCCGTTAACGGTGAAACGGTTTCGCTGAACGGCGACAACTTCAGAATCGTTCCGTGGCCGGCCGATCTTTCGGAGATAAATCTTGTGGTTCGCGGTGACACAACTTACAAGAGTTTCTACTCTCCAGACGACGAGATATTGAGGTTGAACGCTCCCTACTTCAAAAGCAGAATAGCACAGAATTACCTGGTGAACGCAGAGTACGTGCTTCCGGATGGAAAAAAACTGGCTTTGAGAATCGCTCCTGATGGTGAATGGAGATTCATGCACGTGGAGAGGCTGTACAGACTGGTTTACAAAGAGGTGTACGACGGTGGAAAGATGAAGATAAAAACCACGGTAATAAATAACCTTACAGGAAGAGAAGTGGTGGAGCGTGAGGGAGCTTTTTACGATGTGGACGAAAATGGAAACGAGACGTTTCTGGTTGGGTTCATAGATTTTGTGGGATGGAAGAACTTCCTGAGGATCGTGAAGGATCCCAAGGTGTCAGGGCCTTTCTTCAGGATCTTTCTGTGGACCTTCGTATGGGCCGTTCTGAGTGTGGTGCTGTCACTTGCTGTTGGTCTTCCGTTCGCACTCGTTCTGAACAACCCAAGGCTCAAGGGAAGAAATCTCTACAGAACTCTCTTGATCATACCATGGGCCATTCCGGTTTTCATTTCGGCTCTTGTCTGGAGAAACGGTCTCTTGAACGAAACTTACGGCGTGATTAACAAGTTTCTCTTACCCCTTCTTGGGTTGGATCCAATAAAGTGGTTCAACGATCCTTTCTGGGCTCGTGTTGGAGTGCTTCTTGTCAACGTCTGGCTCACGTTTCCTTACATGATGACAATATCGCTCGGTGCCCTTCAGAGTATCCCACCTGAGCTCTACGAAGTAGCAGCTATAGATGGTGCAGGAAGGTTCAGAAGATTTGTCTACATCACCTTTCCACTTCTCATGACCATCATCGCCCCCCTTCTCGTCAGCAGTTTTGCTTTCAGTTTCAACAACTTCACGATCATCTATCTGATCACAGGAGGAGGTCCTCCTATCCCGAATTCAACCACTCCCACAGGATACACGGACATTCTGATCTCTTACGTCTACAAACTGGCATTCGAGGGAGGTCAGGGACAGGACTTTGGATTTGCGAGTGCGATCTCCATACTCATTTTCTTCCTCGTTGGTGGTATCAGTTTTGTGAACTTCAAGTTGTCCGGTGCGTTTGAAGAGGTGAGCAAATGATGGTGCAGAAGAGAGGAAATGTACTCACTCATATCTTTCTCGTCATCATAGTGGCGGTGATTCTCTTTCCGGTCGTC
Organism: Thermotoga sp.; assembly: GCF_021162145.1. Classification (NCBI taxonomy): domain Bacteria; kingdom Thermotogati; phylum Thermotogota; class Thermotogae; order Thermotogales; family Thermotogaceae; genus Thermotoga; species Thermotoga sp. The sequence goes on along the minus strand of NZ_JAGGZH010000072.1, from coordinate 4,484 downwards.
TGGGTAGTGACGACCTCCCTCAGAAGAGACGAAGCGGCGTTCTCTTCAAAACTGTTTTCGTCCAGACTGACACTTCAGCACTACAGGGATCTCGTGGCACCCGAAAGGAATCTCCCCTTCCTGATCCAGAACCTTCAAGCGATGATTTCTAAGGTGAAACCCTACGATACGTGGTCCGAAGATGAACTTAAAAACGCTGTGAAGCAATCCATCGAAAAGGTGAGTTCGTATCTGGCAGAAACGGAGAGTAGGCTGAAGAGTGCTGAAGACTCTTTCAGGAAGATAGAAACGTTCTTGAACAATCATTCGGATGAGATCAAGAACGGAGTGATTGAGAATCTCCAGGAACTTTCTTCATCAATCCAGACACCGGAACTGGACGATTCGGACAAGAGCAGAGCTGCCCTCTACCTTGTATTATCAAGAGAAAGATTCCACTCAAAAGTTCACAGAGCTCTCAAAGAAGTGCTGGAAAGAATCGCAGGTGTAGATACCAGTACACGAGAAGGTTACGAACGAGCGATCGAAATCCTAAAAGCGAGTTACGAGGAATTGACCAATGGGTATGACAACCTCCTCGAGGAAACACAGAAAGAACTGAACGCTGTGAGGGAAGAGATTCTTTCACTTAAACAGCAGTACCAGGAACTTCAAGATGACATAATGGAGGCTAACCTCATCATAGAAAAGGATATAGCACCGGAGCTGGAAAGAATGAGAACATCCCTTGTGGACCTCAACGAACTGAAAGAAAGAATAAAACAGGCAACAGTTAGCGGTCTGTTTCCAGTGGACGATAGCGGTTTTTCTCAGAGCACCTCTGAAGCAATCCGCACGATTGACGATCTTCTGAATGAGATGGATTCCCTCGCTGAATACGACAATTTGAAACAATTGCTCGTGTCCCTGAAAAAAGAACTCGAAAAACTATCTGAAGGAAACGAAGAACTGAAAAACCGCCTTCTATACTCTGATCTGGTGAAGATCTACGGAGAGATCCACCCGCGGCTTATCAGGATCCTGAAGGAAACCTCCGAAACCATTGCTGGTATAAAAGACAAAATCGTGGTTCTAAGCGTTCTGAACGAACGTCTCGAAGAACTTCATCTTCAGGAAAAGAATCTTGCCGAGAAACTCTCTGAATACCAGCGGAGCATCTCAGAAGTCCATCAGAAACTTCTGAAACCTCAGAGAACGCTCAGTCAGATCGTGTTCAAATACAATCTCCAGAGCGCCATTTCCACTCTTGAGAGAATAAGATCTTTCGGAAAAACTGATCTCCTCAGATATTCTTCCGTCCTGAAAATGCTCCGAGATTTCATGAACTCTTACTGGGAAAAGGATGAGTTCTACAACAGGATATCAAAAGTAATCAGAGAGATGAGATGGATAGAAGAGTACAGGGATTTTGCCAGCAAGTTCGACACATTTCCAAAAAACCTCGAGACGATACTGAAGGAAATGAAACTCTCTCTGAACGATCTTGAGGAATCTTACGATGATCTCATATCCCTTTCGTCCCAGGGAGTGTATGTGTCTTCCAGCATATTGAACAGGATGTACGACATCGTGAAGATGGATTTCGTCAGCAGAGTCAGGGCGAACATGTCTGTTGCTTCGCGGCGAGCAGGGAACCTGATTGATCTGGTACCATTTTCCGAACTCAAGGGTGATTTGAGAAACATAGACAAGCAACTCTTCAGAATAGACCAGATATGGAAACAGAAGACGAAACACTATTTCTGGCTGTGGGTACTCAACTCCGTGATCGTGTCTCTGATCGTGGCTTTCATTACAACAACTGTGTGTGCGATAGCGGCTTATCCGTTCAGCAGGATGAGGTTCTTTGGAAGGCGCTACGGAATCATGGCGCTTCTTCTGATACAGATGTTTCCAGGTGTAATCTTCATGATCGCCATATACGACCTTCTGAACTTCATGGGAAAGTACATCCCCTTCATCGGAATCGATACACTCGGTGGTTTGATTTTTGCATATCTCACCAACATCGCCTACAATATGTACCTGATAAAGGGGTTCTACGACACGATACCCACCTCACTCGAAGAAGCGGCGATCGTCGATGGAGCAACACGTTTCCAGAGTTTTTACAGGATCATCATCCCCCTTGCAAGGCCGATCCTCACGGTCGTGTTTCTTCTGGTCTTCATCGGAACGTTCAACGAGTACGTGGTGGCGAGGATCATCCTTCAGAACGTGAGACACTATACCTACGCCCTTGGACTCCAGGCATTTGCAACGGGACCCTATGAAACAGAGTGGGGGCTCTTCACAGCAGCCGCACTTCTTGGAATGACTCCAATGGTGATCCTTTTCCTCTCGCTTCAGAGGTATCTGGTGAGTGGCCTTACGAGGGGAGCGGTGAAAGAATGAAGGAGGTTGGTACGATGAAAGGGACGATACTGATGCTCGTGATCTCCTCTCTGGCGTTTGGTCTGATGATCAATCCGGTGAAGGATCTTCGTGAGGATTTCATCTTTGGGATGGACGTTTCCATGCTCTACGAGATAGAACAACTCGGTGGAAAGTTTTTCGACAACGGCGTGGAAAAAGATTGCCTTCAAATACTGAAAGATCACGGGATAAACTGGATCAGATTGAGAGTGTGGAACGATCCAAGGGATGAAAACGGGAACCCGCTCGGCGGAGGGAACTGTGATTATCTGAGAATGACGGAGATCGCAAAGAGAGCCAAAAGGTACGGGATGAAAGTTCTTCTTGACTTTCACTACAGTGACTGGTGGGCAGATCCCGGGAAGCAGTACAAACCAAAGGAGTGGGATCACCTTCATGGGGAACTCCTAGAGAGGGCAGTTTATTCCTACACGAAGCTTGTGTTGAACCATATGAGAAGAAACGGGGCGCTACCGGATATGGTCCAGGTGGGGAACGAAGTAAACAACGGTTTCCTCTGGCCGGACGGAATGATCTCCGGAAAGGGCGCCGGTGGATTCGACGGATTCACAAAACTTCTGAAAGCAGCTATCAGGGCCGTCAGAGAAGTCGATCCCAACATAAAGATTGTTATCCATCTGGCCGAGGGAGGAAATAACTCTCTCTTCAGGTGGTTCTTCGACGAGGTCACCAGAAGGGATGTGGATTTCGATGTAATAGGTGTATCTTACTACCCTTACTGGCACGGTACCCTCGAGGATCTGAAAAACAACCTGTACGACATAGCTAAGAGGTATGACAAAGATGTGGTTGTCGTTGAGACGGCTTACGCCTGGACTCTTGAAGACGGTGATGGTTATCCCAACATCTTTAGTGGTGAAGAGATGGAACTCACAGGTGGTTACAGGGCAACGGTTCAGGGTCAGGCAACGTTCCTGAGAGATCTCGTAGAGGTGGTGAACAGTGTTCCCGATGGTCACGGACTTGGAATTTTCTACTGGGAGGGAGATTGGATCCCCGTGAAAGGAGCTGGTTGGAAGACCGGTGAGGGAAATCCATGGGAAAATCAGGCTATGTTCGATTTCAATGGAAACGCCCTCCCATCCCTGGATGTTTTCAAACTTATGAAAGCATCTACTCCTGTAAAAATCAAAATCAGAGAGATCCTTCCCGTGGAAATTTCAACCAATCTGGGAGAAATCCCTAGATTTCCGGATGCTGTGAAAGTACTGTTCAGTGATGATTCCATCAGATCTCTGCGTGTCAAATGGAATTTTGATCCTGCTCTCGTTGAGAAATCCGGTGTCTACAAAGTAGAAGGATACGTAGAAGATATAGACCGAGAAATCTTTGCAACCCTGACCGTGAAAGGAAGCAGGAACTACCTGAGGAATTCCGGATTCGAGACGGGTGAGTTTTCCCCCTGGGAGGTATCTGGTAACAGAAAAGCAGTGAAAGTAGTGAAAGCCAATCCTCCAAGCAACGCACATCAGGGAGAGTATGCAGTGAACTTTTGGCTCGACGAGGCTTTTAAATTCGAATTGGCACAGGAAGTAGAACTTCCAGCCGGGGTGTACAGAGTAGGGTTCTGGACACAAGGAGGAAGTGGCGTGAAGATTACCTTGAAGGTGAGTGGTTACGGGAAGGGTGAAAAAACAGTGATGGTCGAAACAACAGGGTGGCTCGAGTGGAAAAATCCTGAGATAAAGAGTATAAAAGTCGAAACAGGAAAGATAAAAGTCATCGTTTCTGTCGAAGGAAGAGCGGGAGATTGGGGTTTCATAGATGATTTCTATCTGTTCAGGGAGGAGTGAACGGGAGGCAAGAACATGAAGAAAAAGTACGTAACGATCAGAGACATAGCGGAAAGAGCGGGTGTTTCGATAAACACAGTTTCAAGAGCTCTGAATGATAAGCCAGATATCAGTGAAGAGACAAAGAAGAAAATACTAAAAATAGCGAAAGAACTCGGATACGTGAAGAATGCAACGGCTTCTTCTTTGAGGAGCAAACGTACGAACATTGTGGGTGTCATCATAGCAGACAGCGCCAATCCCTTTTACGCAGAG
>NZ_JAGGZH010000071.1 GCF_021162145.1 Thermotoga sp. | reverse complement strand
GAGTCTCTGAGATAAACCAGATGATAAGAAGACTTGCCGATCTGAACAACAAGATCCGTATGGGAATGACCCTCAAATCTCCTCCTAACGATCTTCTCGATGAAAGAGACAGGATTTTAGACGAACTATCGGATCTTGTGAACATAAATTATACGTAAGCGGGGGACGGACAAATCACACTGAGAATAGGAAACCAGATCGTTCTGAACGGTTCCACCTACAACGAAATTCGACCTTTAGAAAGGCCCTACGGGAAAGGGTATCACGAGCTTTTTGTTGGTAATGCAAAGTTGACTCTTTCCGATGGAAAGTTGAAGGCGCTTTTGGATTTGAGAGACTCAATCATCGTGAAATACATGAGGAAGCTCGACGAATACGTTCTCTTCACAACAGATACGATCAACCTTGTGCACAGAGACGGTTTCGAAGCAAGTGGTGTAACGATGAACCTTGATTTCTTCAAAAAAATTGTGTCTTTCTCAGGCGATCCTGCAATATTCAGGCTCAAGGGTAACAGAAAACTTGAGATGGGACCCTACCACACAGTCACGGGAATCCATTCTGTGACCAGCGCATCTGAAATAAGCGAAAAGCGCTTCAATACCAGCGATCTGATACTCTCCTTCGAAGGGGGTTCCTCTTCAACCTTGAGTATATCGCCGGGTACAACCATCGGAGATCTTGTTTCGTCCTGGAACCTGCTCGGTACAACTTTGAAGATAGGACAGCACGCAGGGGGATACAGGCTGTATCTGGAAGACACTTCTGGAAATCTCAGAAACAAGCTTTTCTTCTCCCTGGGAGATTCACTTTCGAGGATGGGTTTCGACACGAAAACCAGAGGTTTCCTCACCATAAAGGAGTCAGATCTTTCTTCGCTGTCCCCCGGAGTCTACAATGTGAGTGTTGAGTACACGCTCGAGGATGGGTCGAAACAAAGCGAAACGATCTCCATCGATCTCTCGTCCGGTGTGAATCTGTCGAGCATAGCTTCTTCCATAAACTCTTCTTCGCATCTGGGAGCGCATGTTTACACGGATCCATCCACGGGGGAAAACATGCTGGTGATCGTCCCTGACGGGGATTTGAATTTCGATCCATCGGCGGTGAACGTGCTGAGTGACGACGATTTCTTCACAAAAACGAACGCCTTCGTCAGGAACTACGAAGTTTTGAAGTTCAAAGACACTCTGGAGAACGTTTTTTACGGTCAAAACGGTTTCGATCCAACGAGTTCCTTCACGATCACGATAAATTCCACCGATATAGAGATCGATCCAGTCGTGGACACTCTGGAGGCACTCGTTGAAAAGATCAACGAAAAAGCCACGGGGGTTCTGGCGGATTTAACGCCACACCATTCGTTCGTCCTCAGGGCGACGTCTCTCTACGACTTCGATCTCAGGATGACGGACATAGAAGGTCCCCAAGGTTTCTTTGAAGCCCTGGGGCTCGTTGACCCGGACGACGATCCAACCACGTTCGACTGGACCGTTTCGTACAAGTTGATCTCAAAAGACGACGATTTTGAAACTTTGAAGTCTCGGTTCAGGATAGCCGATATGCTGACATTTGACAGGGCACCACACGACGAACCGTTGAACATAGTGAACCAGTTTGAGGTGAACTCCTCCGTTGCATCGAATCCGACAAACCTGGCCGTTGATGTTGGTCGCGCCATGGAAAACAACGATTGGAACGTGGTGGATGTGAGGCCGACGGGAGGAGCCAACCCGGAGCTTCTCAAAGCCATCCAAGATCTGTACACCAGAAAGATGTTGTCAAACGGGAAGGAAAGCTTCTACGAATTCTTCGGAGGAGTGGTAGCCGAGCTGGGAGTGGAATCGGAAACAGCGAAACACCTCAAAACCAACACTGAGATATTGAAACAGGAGATAGACAACGAACGAGAAAGGGTGAAAGGAGTGTCGCTCGATGAGGAAATGGCGAATATGATAGAGTATCAGCACGCTTTCAACGCGGCTGCCAAAGTTATCACCACGGTGGACGAGATGATACAGACTGTGATAAACATGGTGAGGTGATAGAATGCGCATAACGAACAGGATGATCAGTGATAGAGTGTTGTTCAATATACAGACGAGCCTGAAAAGAATTGCGAAGCTCCACGATCAGCTTTCTTCGGGTTACAGGGTAAGATTCCCGAGCGACGATGCAGTCGTTGCCAAGAGGGCCAGCGATATCATGACGAGAAAAAGGGAATTAAAGCAATTCCAGAGGAACATAGATCACGTTCAGACCTATGTGAACGCGTACGACAGCGCGTTGCAGACGATTTCTGCGATTTCTCAGAGGTTGAGAGAATTGTTCGTCAGGGCTGCGAACGGAACACTTTCGAAGGCGGAAAGAGAAGCAATAGCGGAGGAAATAGAAAAAATAAGGGACAACCTGGTTGAGATAGCGAACACCAGGATCGGAAACGAATACATCTTCTCCGGTTACGATGTCTTCAACGAGCCCGTGAAATACGAAAACGATGCTTGGAAGATAGTGATTTCTCCCTCTGCTGACAAAAGCCGTTCCGTGTCAGTTTTGGGGCGCTCCATAGAATACGGTGTCACGGCGAGCGAGGTTTTCAAACTGGACGACGGAAGAAACATATTCCAGGTACTGGATGAGGTGTCTGATCTTCTGCGTTCAAACCTCGATGACAACACGATATCTTCTCACATATCCAACATCTCCTTAAAGGATCTATCTCTTTTCGAAGAGAACATCACGAAGGTAACGGGAAAAATAGGTGGAGTGAGCAGGTTCATAGAGATGGTTGGAAAAAGGGTTGAGGATCTGGATTATTTCTTCACAGAATACCTCTCCAGGGAGCGAGACGCCGATATAACCGAGCTTGTAACGGATCTTGCGATGCAACAGTCGGTCTTGGAGGCCGCTTTGAAGTCGGCGAGTCGAGTTCTTCAAGCTACTCTGGTGGATTTTGTGTGAGGTGATAACGTGGTTTACAGCACAAAACTCGGGGAAATGGAGATAGCCGATGATCAAATCTTCGCGTTCGAAGAAGGAATTCCAGGTTTTGAGCATTTGAGAAGGTTCGCGTTGGTCTTTCCGGAAGAAACCTTCCCTATAGGGTGGTTGCTTTCCTTGGAAGACAGTCAGATCGGCCTTCCCGTTGTGGACCCAAAGCTTGTGAGACCTGATTATGACCCCAAGGTATCACCCAGTGACCTCGAAAAGCTTGGTGCGCCAAATCAGGACGAGCTTCTTTTTTTCTGTGTATTAACGATACCCCCTGGAAAGCCAGAGGAGGCCACGATAAATCTTCGGGCACCGATCATCATTGAGCAGAAGAAGAAGAGAGGAATTCAGGTGATTCTGGAGAATCCAGATTATCGTTTGAAACACCTTCTTTCCGAAGAAATGGAACGGGCGAAATCTATGGTATGATTCTTTGAGATAGCCCCCCTCACCGCGAGGTACCTTTCAGGTTCAAAGGGGAAGCCGGTGAAAATCCGGCGCGGGGCCGCCACCGTGACCGGGGACGAAACCCACACGATGCCACTGGGGCCTTCGCCCTGGGAAGGCGTGGGGAGTAGGACGATCCGGAAGCCGGGAAACCCGCCCGCGGTGAAGGGAACCACCTTCCTCGGAACCAGGAAGGTGGGGATATTTCTTTTCAAGGGAGGGATGACTGTGCTCAGGAAACTGGGTTTTCTCTTGTTTGTCATGGTTTCTATCCTCACACTCGCTGTGACGATCGTGGACGATGCGGGAAGAGTGGTGGAGATCACTTCTGTTCCAAAAAGGGTAGTCAGCCTTTCTCCCGCTGCAACGAGGTTTCTGATCTTTCTGGGGTTAGAAGACAGAATCGTTGGTGTAACAGATTATGACAGTTACGAGGCAGAAAGAGTGGGTGCGATGGTTCCGGTGAATATTGAGAAAGTGGTAGCCTTGGATCCCGATCTTGTTCTGATGTTCGGAGGGTTCCAGCTTCCCGAGGTTGCAAAACTGGAAAAGGTTGGGGTGAAGGTTCTCGTGATAAATCCTACCTCACTCGACGACATCATAAGGGACGTGGTACTCCTCGGAGCGGTCTTCGGTGAACCAAAACCGGCAAGTGAAAAGGCAAATGAGCTGAAAAAGGAAATGTTGGAAATAGGAAAGAAGACTTACAATATACCTCCTTCGAAGCGTCCAAAAGTCCTGTATCTGATCTCTGCACCGGGTCCTGACGTGAAAGAGATATGGACGTGTGGAGAAGGATCCTATCTGAACGAAATCATTTCTCTTGCCGGTGGAATGAACATCGCTTCGGGTATCGCAGGGCCTAACGGATGGCCACAGCTGTCCCTTGAGTACGTTGTGGCACAGAACCCCGATGTGATCATTGTGGGAGTTTATGTTCCAGGAACAGAAGACGAGGAAGTGAAGAAAATTCTCGAGTTCGAGCCGTTCAGGGAGATAAACGCCGTGAAAAACAAAAAAGTCTTCACAGTGGACGGAAACCTGTCCTCTCAACCCTCTCCAGATGTTTTTAAACTCCTTGACATCCTGTACGATTATTTCTACGGAGGGAGCAATCGGTGAAAAAGTTTATCCTTCCGATTCTGATGATCAGTTTTCTTTTTGGAATACTCTTCGGTGGTGTGCCCTTGGACCCCCTTGAGATCTTGGGGGTCCTGTTTGGTTTAAAAGAGAATCCGTTGGTCGAGAGGATCCTGTCCTTGAGAATTCCCAGGGTCTTTGCGAGTTTCATTGTAGGAGCGGGACTTTCTCTGGTGGGAAACGTTTTTCAGAATCTTCTGAAAAATCCCCTCGTCGATCCATATCTTCTTGGAATCTCTTCAGGCGCGTCTTTTGGAACGATTCTTTCGCTCTACCTTGCTGAGGTTATCGGCGTTTCCTGGATATACCGTATTCCCCTTCTCAGTTTTGGATTTTCTGTGATCGCTTCACTTCTCACTCTCTTTATCGCGAGGAAAGAAGGTCGTTTCCCCGTGACTTCCATCATTCTCTCAGGAGTTGTGATCAGTACTCTCTTCAGTTCCCTTACCTACATGACGATCGTTCTACTCAAAAGGAACGTGACCACCATATCTATGTGGCTCTTCGGGAGTTTCTCGGGAACGGTTTGGAAAGACGTTGCTTTCTACTCGGCGGTTGTCATGCCGTTTCTTCTCTACTCCATGGTCTTTTCAAAGCATCTCAACGCCATGGCGCTAGGAGAGGAAGAGGCTTTTGTTCTGGGAATCAACGTGGAGTTTCTGAAGGTGTTCACTTTCCTCTTTGGGAACCTTACCACCGCTTTTCTCGTCTCCAGAAGCGGTGTGATAGGTTTTGTCGGCCTCATCGTTCCTCACATTGCCAGGTACCTTGTGGGACCTGGTTTCCTTAGATCCGCACTGGCAAGTGTGATTGTGGGGGGTGTTCTCCTCACCCTCTGTGATACGATGTCGAGATCTCTCTTTTCCCCAACGGAACTTCCCGTTGGAGTTGTAACAGCACTGATAGGAGCTCCTTTCCTTGCCTTTCTCATGAAAAGGGGTGTGTGAATTGGAAGCGGTGAGGGTAGAGAATTTATATTTTCAATACAGGACAGGTTTTTCTTTGAAAAACATCGAATTCTCTGTGGAGAAAGGAGAGTTCTTTGGGATAATAGGCCCCAACGGATCTGGTAAGACCACTCTTTTGAAGATACTCGCGGGACTTTTAAAGCCCCAGAGAGGAAAGGTGTTTCTCTCCGGGAAAGTTCCCTGGGAGGTTTCCAGAAAAGAGATGGCAAAGATCGTCACCCTTGTTTCTCAAGATTTCTTTCCCTCGTACGATTTTACTGTAAAAGAGATAGTCGAAATGGGACGACTCCCACATCAGCATCTTTTGAGTGAGACGTCCAAAAAGGATGAAGAAGCCGTTTTAAAAAGTCTGAAGTTGACCGATACTTTGAAATTCTCTTCCAGAACTTTCTGGACACTGAGTGCTGGTGAACGCAGGAAGGTTGTGCTTTCGAAAGCGATTGCTCAGGATACGAAGATCCTTCTCGTGGATGAACTGACTGCACATCTCGATTACAGCAACGTGAGTCTTGCGGGCAATGTGATGAAAAAACTGAAGGAATCTGGAAAAACCATCGTAGCGGTCTTTCACGATATAAACGTGGCATCACTTCTGTGTGACAGAATAGTCGTGATGAAAAACGGTGAAATTATAAAAATTGGAGCACCCTCCGATGTTCTCAACGAGAGAGTGCTCCGAAGTGTTTTCGAAACAGAATTCGTTGTACTGGAACATCCTGTCACAGGAAAACCCCTAGCCTTCCTCAAATAGCTTTTCCAGAAACCTCACCTGCTCGATTGCCTGGAAAGAATCTCCTCCTTCATGACCGTTGTACAGATAGATCCTGATCTCTTTTGGCCCAGCATAGTGGTTGTAAGCTGCAAAGACTGTGGAAGGTGGACAAATGGTATCCATGAGTCCGACAGAGAACAGGGCGGCGATTTTTGCTCTCACCGCGAAATTCACTCCGTCGAAGTAGGAAAGTGTTCTGAACACGATTTTTTCTTTGTCTCTGTGTGTTTTGAGAAAGTTCGTGATCTCCACGTACGGATGTGTGTCGACAAGTTGCACTGCCCTTCTGAAGTGACACAGAAACGGTACGTCGCACAGAAGAGCTTTTACCTTATTTGACAGGGCGCTCACCGCAAGGGCAATCCCCCCGCCCTGACTGCTTCCAGCCACTACAACTCTTTCAGGATCCACCCGTGGGAAAGAGATGGCTGCTTCCACTGCCCTGACCGCATCCACAAAAACTCGTCTGTAGTAATAGGTTCTTGGATTCAGAATTCCCCTTGTCATGAATCCTGGATACTGAGGATCGATTGGACCTTCTGGGTAGTCTGGTGTGTCTCCCTTCAACCAGCCGCTTCCCTGTCCCCGGGTGTCCATGACAAAACAAATGCAACCCACGGATGGCCAGAACAGCCAGTTGTGTGGAAAGCCTCTTCCACCATTGTAACCTATGTACTGCACAACACAGGGAAGTCTTTCTTCTTCCAGCTTTGGGACAAGAAGCCATCCTTTTATTCTCTGCCCCATGTACCCGGAGAAGGTAACATCGTACACTTCGACTGTCTTGAGGTGAGAATCCACTTTCTCGAAGACGGGGTTCAGAGGAAACTTTTCGCTCTCTTCGAATGTTTCTTTCCAGAACTCGTCGAAATCTTTCTCTTCGTATCGCTCTGGGTGGTACTCTTTCAGCTCCTCAAGAGGCATGTCAAAGAAGGCCACTTCTCTATCACTCCTCGTAAGACTCTGTGAAGAATTTCCTTTTCCCAATCACTTCCCTTTTATCACCGGTGACACAGAAAGAACCTGTGAGTCTGATATCTTCAGAGGAACTGCCCACCATCACCTTGAACTCACCCGGCTCCACAACGAGTTTCATGGCCCTGTCGTAGTAGGAAAGAACATCCAAGTGAAGCTTGAATACAACCGTCTTCTTCTCCTTCGCTCTCAAAGAAACCCTCTTGAAACCTTTCAATTCCTTCACTGGTCTTGTCACACTTGCGAGCTCACGTCCAATGTAAAGCTGTACTACCTCGTCTCCATCTATCTCCCCCACGTTCTCTACATCGACCTTTATCACAACCTCTCCAGCTGGAGGTACCTCTTTTGGTTCTATCCTCAGATTACTGTACTCGAACTTCGTGTAAGACAGACCGTGTCCGAAGGGAAAGAGAGGCTTTGTGCTCTCGTCCACGTAATCTCCATGCCAATGAGATCTTCCTCCTGAGGGTTTGACGTAGTGGAAGACGGGAATCTGACCGGCACTCCTTGGGAAACTGATGGGAAGTTTTCCGGAGGGATTCACTTTTCCGTAGATGACGTCGACGATCGCTCTTCCACCAGCCTCTCCTGGGAGCCACACCTGAAGAATGGCGTTCACCTTATCAACCACGTTCTTGAGTGAGTACGGTCTTCCTGTGATGAGGACAAGAACGACAGGCTTTCCAGTTTTTGCAACTTCGAGGACGAGTTCTTCCTGAACTCCCGGAAGTTTGAGGTTCGCCATGTCTCTGGATTCACCTGTTGTGCAGTCGAGAGTGAGGCCCGATCTGTCTCCCACAACCACAATGGCAACATCCGAGCGTTTTGCCACCTCCAGGGCTTCCTCAAAGCCGCTCCTGTCCTCTCCTGTTACATCGCATCCTTTTGCGTATTCGAATGTCACTCCTTCTTCTTTGAACGCATCGAGAACGCTCGGGATGCTCTTCATGTGTTCTTCTATACTCTTTTTCAGCCTTTCGTAGTTTTCCCTTGGGATTTGTGGGTTTCCGAAGACATCGTCTATGTTGTCAAGGAGTGCTCTTATGTGAGCGAGATACATATAGTCTCCCAAAAGATTTCTTACCTCACCGGCATTTGGTCCTATTAAGGCTACCTTCTTGTTCCTTTCAAGAGGTAAGATTCCATCGTTTTTAAGCAGAACAATTGACTTTCTTGCAATCTCAAGGGCAATATCTCTGTGACTTCCTATCTTTGCTTTCTTCACGTCAACGTATGGGTTCTCAAAGAGCCCGAGCATGAACTTGAGCCTCAGTACTCTGGAAACGGCTTCGTCGATCAATGATTCGGACATAACTCCCTTTTCAACAAGATCTTTCAGGTGCTGATAACAATCTGTCTTTGGAAGTTCAACATCTATTCCCGCCTCGAGTGCGAGTCTGGCGGATTCAGATTTGTCTTTTGCTATCCTGTGGTACTCTCCAAGCATGTTCACGGCGAAGTAGTCGGAAACAACGATACCTTTGAATCCCCAGTCTTTTCTCAAAATATCGGTGAGAAGCTTTCTGTTCACTCCACACGGAACACCGTCTATTTCACTGTAGGAGTTCATCACGGAAAGAACCTTTGCTTCTTTGACCGCAGCTTCGAACGGGAAAAGAAAGACTTCTCTGAACTCCCTCTCTGGTACGTTTGTCGGTGCCCAGTTCTTTCCACCCTCAGAAGCACTGTATCCTGCAAAGTGCTTCACCGTGGCGACAACGCCTTCTTTTATGTTCTCACCCTGAAGTCCCTTTACGTAGGAAACTCCCATCCTTGCAACAAGGTAAGGAGACTCTCCGAACGTCTCTTCCGTTCTTCCCCATCTCGGATCTCTTGCCACGTCCAGAACAGGAGCAAGTCCCTGGTGTGCTCCTATCTTTCTCATGTCCTCTCTGATGACTGTAGTCATTTTCTCTATCAGGTCTGGATCCCAGGTGCTCGCCATCGCTATCGCCTGCGGAAAGTTGGTTCCACCAAGCCCCATGTACCCGGTGAGACACTCCTCGTGTATCATCGCCGGTATTCCAAGGCGGGTTTCCTCCACGAGAAAACGCTGTATCT
>NZ_JAGGZH010000070.1 GCF_021162145.1 Thermotoga sp. | reverse complement strand
CCTCTATTACTACCTACCCTACTTCATCGCAATGGGTGTACCTGTGGGTGTGCTGCTTTCCATCTTTTGGACTTTCTCAAAGCTTTCCGAAGACAGGGAACTCATGGCTATTCAAGTCCATGGTGTTTCCCAAAAGAATCTGATCGTTCCCTTTCTTCTACTGAGCATCTTTTTATCGGTAGGAGTCTTTTTTCTCAACGACCAGGTAGTCCCCATATACCAGTCCAAGGCTGAGGAAGCCATGTCGAGGTACGTTCTCAGAAAACCAGAGGTCTTCGTTGTGGAAAATGTGATCTCGAAGATTGGAGAAGACCAGTACTTCTACGTTGAAAAGTACGACGAGAAGACAAACACCCTCTGGAACGTTGTGATCTTCAAGTATGGAAGCGAAGAGAAGATAGTCACGGCAAAGAAAGTGCAGAAGAGGAAAAACAGGTGGTATCTCTTCGATGGAAGATATTACACGATAGACAAGGATGGATTTCTGAAACTGGATGTTCATTTCTCCGAGATGGAACTCGACATAACTGAAGATATTGAGAATCTCCTTCGTGTAGGAAAGACACCGAAAGAAATGACAGGGAAAGAGCTCAAGGAGAAGATAGAGTTCTTCAAAAAGGTCGGCATAAAGCCTTCTCCGTGGATAGTGGAGCTGCAGGGCAGATACGCAAATTCCCTGACCCCCATCGTGATAGTCCTCGTTGGAGTACCCCTTTCCCTGCTCTTTCAACTTAGAAGCAAGTCCTGGGGTGTGATCTTCACCTTCGTTCTCGTTGTACTGTACCAGGGAAGCGGTGCTTGGCTCAGTGCCATGGGAAAGGAAAATCTTCTGGATCCTGGCCTTGCACCTTGGATTCCTAATCTCGTCTTCTCCGCGGTAGGTTCCATTCTGTTTTTTCTCCTAGACACCGCTCTTGCCTACAGAATTAGAGAGTTCCTCACGAAGCTCTTCGTTGTAGTAATGGTGCTTCTGGCAACCTCCCTTTTTTCATCTCAAGTGAGTATAACGGCCGACAAAATGGTTAGATTCCCGGACAGAATCATCTTCAAGGGAAATGTAGAAATCCTCTATAAAGATGCCTCCATAGAAGCCAGTCAAGCGATTGTTTACATAGAAGGAGGAAAGACGAAAGAGATCGAAGCGCTCGGTGATGTTCTATACAGAAGGAAAGAGACCCTCCTAGAAAGCACCCGCTTGATCTTTCGAACTGAAAGCGAACAAAACGTTTTGTTTCACGTTCGAGGAAGTACAAAAATAGAGTTAGAAGGAAAGAAAAAACAGATCTATCTTTCCGGTGAAAGTCTTTCCACCAAAGGGACAAAAACTCTCGTGAACAAGGGATATGTCACCACCTGCTCTTCCATTCCACCACATTACAAGCTCAAGGCTTTCTACATAGAGATCGTCGAGAACGAATACCTTCTGGCCAGAGATGTGGTGTTTTACCTCCTTGAAATTCCCCTGTTCTACCAGCCCATCTTTTTCTCTTCGCTTTCTGACAAGCCTCAACCGTTTTCAGTGGAAGTGGGGTTCAACCCATCTTTCTTCCTGAAGACCACTTACAGCATTTCTTACAGAGAAGGAAACGTGCTCTTCTCCGTAAAAAGGGCGATGAAAGAAGATACATGGGAGGATTTCAAATGGAATCACAAAATCGGAAATTGGTCCGTTGATTTTAACTACGAGGAGTCAAATAGTTCTAGAAAAATATCTGCCAGGCTCTTCGACCAGAAGAACACACTTTTCTTTTCTCAAGAAAGTTCCGAGAAGATCTATCAGTTCGAACACAAAGAAAAAATATTTGGTGGAAGCGTGGACGTGCTGTTGAGGAAACGATCCACAGAGAGCGAAAACGAATATATTGCCCCCAAGATCACTGCCAGAAAACTCTCATTCAAAACCGATGTGGGCACCCTCCACGTGTACAGCTTCAATCATGAGACTAGAATGGAAGAGAGCATAGAAACCACCGGAGTGCTCAGCTCCCGATTTCGCTCCAAACCGTTTCTTTCCTTCCAATCCGTGAGTTTCGACCTCAGCGGAAAATATCGCTTCGAAGGCGGAGAGT
The DNA here is from genome assembly GCF_021162145.1 of Thermotoga sp. NCBI lineage: Bacteria > Thermotogati > Thermotogota > Thermotogae > Thermotogales > Thermotogaceae > Thermotoga > Thermotoga sp. Next base: position 3,346 of record NZ_JAGGZH010000070.1, on the reverse strand, counting down.
TCAACAGAAACACCAGCTTCCTGAAACTTGACTCTATATGGGACTTCAAGAACATCTCCCTTGGAAATTTCTTCAGACTCGATGATAAAATATACGCTGGCATCTACAGATCCTCAGAGAATGGATATCGACTCGGCAACTTTTTCACAACCACTCTGAAAATACCAATTGGGCCTCTTTCCTTGGAAAGCTATTACAAGCTCTACACGATTCAGGGAAAGAATCTAAGAAAATTCCCACAGAATAAAGCCCAAAACGAGTTGGATCTTAAAATAAGCCTTTCCTTTGGAAGTTTCAGATCTTCTCTTGAGACAACCTACGACTTTTTGGAAGAAGAATTCTCCGATCCGTACCTCAAGACCTCCTTTTCGTTAAAAACGGGGAAATTGATTCACACGGTGAACACGACCACACGCCTTTCACTGGAAAATTCAGCAGAAAGTTACACCAAATGGGAATTCCAGCAAAGAGTTGGTGCACTTCTGAACAAGCTGTACTTTACGTATCACTACAAGGAACCACATATCCAATACGTGGAAGATCAAATGAGGATATACGGGAGCAAATTCTTCTACATGGAAAACCCAAGAATAACAGCGTACTCTAAGGTAAAAGTGAACCCCATCAAACTGGAAAGATTCTGGATACGCGGGAGCTTCGAAAAAGGGAAATCCATGCATTCTGTGAAAGCAGAGTTCTCAGGAGATACACTGGAGTTTTCTTACAGGATGAAAAACAGCGACCCGACCTTCAGTATCTCTTTCGAGCTCGAAAAGTGGAACGCGAAATCTTTCTCTCTTTCCATCGAAAAGTCGCTCCATTGTCTTGGTGCAAAAATGTCCGCCTCTTTCGGAGAGAACTTTTCCCTAGAAAGCTTTTCTGTGTTCTTCTACATAAGGGATTTCCCAAACAGTGGTATCGGATTTGACTCGGAAGGAGGTTTAGGCGTGAACGTTTTTTGAGAGGTGATAATATGCGAGTACCCCCACACAATCTGGAAGCGGAGATCGCCGTTCTTGGAAGCATATTGATAGATCCATCCGTCATAAACGATGTGCTCGAGATTCTCGGTCATGAGGACTTTTATCTCAAAAAACACCAGTACATATTCAAGGCGATGGAAGAACTCTACGATGAAGGAAAGCCAGTGGATGTTGTATCCGTATGTGACAAACTCCAGAGCATGGGAAAACTCGAGGAAATCGGAGGGGACGAGGAAGTCGCTCGACTGGCCGAGGCTGTCCCAAGTTCTGCTCATGCTGTTCACTACGCAGAGATTGTTAAAGAAAAATCCATCTTGAGGCAGCTCATAGAAGTATCCAGAAAGATCTCTGAGAGCGCCTACATGGAGGAAGACGTGGAAATTCTTCTCGACAACGCTGAAAAGATGATCTTTGAGATCTCCGAGATGAAGGCGACAAAATCGTACGATCATCTGAGGGGAATCATGCACCAGGTCTTCGAAAATCTGGAAAATTTCAGAGAGAAGGCAAACGTTATAGAACCTGGTGTCCTTGTGACAGGTCTTCCAACGGGTTTCAAGAGCCTAGACAAACAAACCACCGGACTTCACAATTCTGATCTGGTGATTATCGCTGCAAGACCATCCATGGGAAAAACATCCCTCGCGCTTTCTATAGCCAAAAACATGGCGGTCAACTTTGAAATACCGGTCGGCATATTCAGTCTTGAAATGTCCAAAGAACAACTGGCTCAGCGGCTTCTCAGTATGGAATCCGGTGTGGACCTGTACAGTATAAGAACGGGACATCTCGACCAGGAAAAATGGGAAAGACTCACCATAGCCGCTTCCAAGCTTTACAAAGCTCCTATAATAGTCGACGATGAAACTCTTCTGGATCCAAGAACGTTGAGAGCGAAAGCAAGAAGAATGAAGAAGGAATACGACATAAAAGCCATTTTCGTCGACTACCTCCAACTCATGCACCTTAAGGGTAGAAAGGAGAGCAGACAGCAGGAGATATCAGAGATTTCCAGATCCCTGAAACTCCTCGCAAGAGAACTGGACATCGTCGTGGTCGCACTTTCACAGCTCTCCAGAGCGGTGGAACAAAGGGAAGACAAAAGACCAAGGCTCAGCGATTTAAGAGAGTCCGGAGCGATCGAGCAAGATGCCGACACGGTCATATTCATATACAGAGACGAGTACTACAAGAGCAAAAAAGACAAAAAAGAAAACAAACTCCATGAACCTCACGAAGCAGAGATCATCATAGGAAAGCAAAGAAACGGGCCCGTTGGAACGATCACACTCATCTTTGATCCAAGAACGGTGACGTTCCACGAAGTTGACGTGGTGCATTCGTGATAGAATTCTTCTTGAAAGAAGGCCGAAGAGGAGGTGTTCAGCGTGGACATAAAATCCTACAAGGAAAGGGTAGAAAAAGCCGTCAGGTACCTGAGAGGTCAAGTGGAAGAAAGTCCGGAGATAGCCATCATACTGGGATCCGGCCTTTCGACGATAGCTGACGAAGTGGAGAAGGAAGGAACTTCCAAGAAGATTCCCTACAGTGAAATACCTGGTTTTCCCATCTCCACAGCACCGGGTCACAAAGGAGAACTGATCTTTGGGAAGCTCTTTGGAAAGAACGTCATGCTGATGAACGGAAGATTCCACTACTACGAGGGATACTCGATGAAAGATGTTACCTTCCCTATCAGGGCGATGCAACTTCTTGGAGTGGAAGTTCTGATAGTCACCAACGCTGCCGGTGGTTTGAATCCTGATTTCGAAGTGGGAAGGCCGATGATCATCACCGATCATATAAACTTTATGGGAGACAATCCGCTGATAGGTCCCAACGTGGACGAATGGGGTCCCAGGTTTCCAGACATGTCTGAGCCCTACGATAAGGAGCTCATAAACCTTGCTTACAACAGTGCAAAAGAGCTAGGAATACCGGTTTACCAGGGTGTATACGTGGCGGTGACTGGTCCCTGTTTCGAAACACCAGCAGAACTCAGGATGCTCAGAAGATTCGGAGCGGACGCTGTGGGTATGTCCACCGTACCGGAAGTCATCGTGGCAAGGCACGGACAAATAAGAGTACTCGGGATCTCTGCTATCACAGACAGAGCGGTTCCCGAAGACCTCAAGCCTCTGACCGCCGAAGAAGTTCTTGAAGTTGCAGAGAAAACGGGAAAGAAGATCGCTCAGATCATATTCGAGGTTGTCAGAAAACTTTGAGGTGGAAAGATGATCTTGAAAGGAATCCTGTACAGTTCTATAGCGGGAATGGCGACCTCTCTTGGCGCGTTGCCATTCCTTTTTTGGAACCCCATCAAACAAGTGACAGAACGATCGATTCGTTTCTGGGGTTTGCGG
>NZ_JAGGZH010000069.1 GCF_021162145.1 Thermotoga sp. | reverse complement strand
GATTATTGGTCACTCGTGCCACGAAGAGTACAAAAATAAAAGAGAAAACAGAAGAGGTGCTCGAAGAACCTGAAGCGGTCCTGGAGGAGATTCCCACTCCGGAAGAAAGAAAAGAAGCGGACAAGAGATTAGATGCCCTTGAAGAGCTCTTGGGAAGAATCCAGAAGGAAGATGGTGGGGAAGAAAGCCTTGACGTGGAGGAGGTTTTGGAAAGAGCCAGAGGGATCTTTGAAAGCTCCGCCGAGATTCCTGACGATTTGACCGCTGAAGAAGTGAATCTGGATGTGGAGGAAACTTTCAAGGAGCTTGAGTCTAAGGAAGAATACAGCGAAGAAGACACTAGGAAACTCGTTCTAGCCTTGAAGAAAAAGATCAGGGAGGAATGAGGGTGTGGTACTTCTTTTCCGGTGTTCTTATGGGAATAGCGAACATCATACCAGGAGTTAGTGGGGGAACCATAGCAATTTTGATGGGGATATACGACAGACTGATAGAGACAGTGAATTCGCTGATTTCAGGAAGCTTCAAATCTTTGAAGGTGCTTCTCCCTGTTGGGATTGGTGTGTTTGTTGGAGTGTTTGGGTTTGCCAAGCTCTTTGAGATTTCTCTGGTCAGATATCCTGTTCCAACCCACTTCTTCTTCGTTGGGCTTGTGATCGTGAGTTTTGTGAAGTCAAAGGAGTTCTTTTCTTTTTCTTTGAAGAACTTCCTTTTTTTCTTTTTCGGTGTTCTGAGTGTTTCCCTACTCTATCTTTCGGGTCGATCCGCAAACAAGGACGAGTCCCTCGTTCTCCTTCTGGCAGGTTTTGTGGCTGCAGCAGCGATGGTGGTACCCGGTATCAGTGGTTCTCTAGTTCTTCTGATGTTCGGTGTGTACGATTCTGTTCTCTCCATGGTTTCCCATCTGGTTGTTGATAAGTTGCTCGTTTTCGCTGTAGGAGTGATCTTGGGGATTCTTGCTTCCATAAGAGTCATGGGGTTTCTTTTGAAAAGATTCAGGGAAGAAACCTACAGTTTCATAGGGGGAATGATACTGGCATCTCTCTACAAAGTGGTTCCAAAGGAAATGGACTTGAAAGATCTTCTCCCGTCTGTTCTGGTTTTTGTTGTGTCACTGGCTTTTGGATTTGCACTTTTGAAACTGGAAAAAAGACTATCGGCGGCTCAGAATTCTTAGTGCTTCTTTGATAACCTCAGACGTGGACATACCATCTCTGAGCACTTCTTTTATGACCTTCCTTGCCTGCCTTTCTGGATAGCCAAGGGAAACCAGAGCTTCCAGGGATTCACGGTAGGTCCTCATGTCTTTGAGTCCAACGTTTTCAAACTCCCCTTTCAGTTCCATGACGATTCGCTCAGCGGTTTTTCTGCTGATTCCTGGAAGTTTCGAAAGGCCTTCGACGTCCTGGGAGGCGATCATGGATATCAGGGTGTCCACATCTTCGCTTGAAAGTATTTTCAGGGCCGTCTTCGGTCCAAGCCTTGAGACTTTGGTCAGAGAGAGGAAAAGATCCTTTTTCCTCTTATCCGAGAAACCATAGAGGGTAACACTATCCTGAGAGATGCTCAGGAATGTGTGCAAATAGCACTCTTTGTTTTCCTCGAGTTCCTGGCTGGTTTGCATATCGCATACAATCTCAAAAACAATACCGAAATCCGTTAAAACGAGAGCGACGTTTCCCATTTTTTGCACCACTTTTCCGTGGATCCCGGCTATCACAAGTACCACTCCTCGCCGATCTTTCCCGTTTCAAGGTACTCTCTGACGTATCCCACTAAGAAGAGCGAGCCACTGACGACGGTCACAGATTTTTCATCAGCAATTTCCAGCGCTTCGAGAGGATCTTCAATGACTTCAATGCTTCCAAGTATCTTCTTTGCAAGCCTGACGAATCCCTCAAAATCTTTCATTCTGAGGGAGGGAACTCGCGTGAGAACGATTCTCTCGAAAACGCCCCTGTATTCTTTCAGAATGCCCCCTCGATCTTTGTCGTCCAGTATACCGATGATCAGATTCAGGGGTTCTTTAAAGTACAACTTCAAAGATTTCACGAGAATCTTCGCTCCATGAGGGTTGTGTGCTCCATCCAGAACGAACCTCTTTCCGTTTTTTTCGATCACCTCGAATCTTCCAGGGTTTCTCGCTTTCTTTAAACCTTCTCGGATCGCCATCTCATCCACCGAAAGACCGGTCGTTTCCAATGCTTTCAGAGCAACTCCTGCATTCATCATCTGGTGGTGTCCGTTCATTGCCAAGACGAGATTCTTCAGTGTTCTGCTTCCCCTGTAGTTGAACTTGTTTTCGAACAATTTCAGTGATTCAACCTCCACGTTGAAATCTCTGCCAAGGATGTACACTTTTGCCCTCTTCTTTCTTGCAACCTCTTCTATCACCTTCAGTGCTTCTCTTTTTTCCTCGCCAGTGACAACAGGAACACCGTTTTTTATTATTCCAGATTTTTCCCAGGCGATTTGCTCGATGGTGGTTCCCAGTATTTTTTCGTGATCTCGGTCCACTGTAACGATGACCGAACAGAGAGGAGAAACGACGTTTGTGGCATCCAGACGCCCTCCGAGTCCCACCTCTACAACAGCCACATCGACTTCTTTCTCTGCAAAGTAAAGAAAAGCCATCGCCGTGACCACTTCAAAGAAGCTGGGAGAAAACACTTCGTCCCCGTCCAAGCGTTTCAAGATGGATTTCATTTGCTGGTAGATGTTCTCCACTTCTTCTTCGGAGATGTACTCTTCGTTCAATCTGATCCTTTCTCTGAAGGTGCTGAGATGGGGTGAGTAGTACGATCCCACCTTGTACCCCTGGGCTATGAGGACATTGCTGATCATGTTCGTAACAGAGCCTTTGCCGTTTGTTCCTCCAACGTGAACGGTCTGGTACTTCAAGTGAGGGTTCCCCAGCAGGGAGAGAAGAAGGGAAATTCTTTCGAGGCCCGGCTTTATCTTACCCATAGGGCGTTTGTGATAAAGATATCTCAGCATGTCCAGATATCTCATCTATCAGATATCACCCCATATCAGGCTTTTGAAAGATGTTCCGTTCTCCAGAGGGGGTACGCCGAACATATCGGCGATCGTCTGTCCAAGATCCGCAAAGGTTTCCCTGACACCGACGTACACATCTTTCTTCAATTTCTCACCGTATCCGAGGAGAGGCACCATCTCCCTAGAGTGGTCCGTTGAAGGTGTCGTTGGATCACACCCGTGGTCCGCGGTTATGAACAGCACGTCGTCATTTTCCATGGCTTGGAGAATCTCGGGAAGCCTTTTGTCGAACTCTTCGAGGGCTTTCGCATAGGCAACGTAGTTGTTTCTGTGTCCGTATTTGGTGTCGAAGTCCACCAAGTTTGTGAATACCAGACACCTGTGTTTCTTCTCTTTCATAAGAAAGATTGTTTTGTCGATTCCGTCGTTGTTGTCCTTAGTTTTGTAATTTTCCGTAATACCCCTTCCAGCGAATATGTCGGCTATTTTCCCCACAACGTAGACAGATACGTTGTTCTCCATAAGAGTGTCCAGGAGGGTCTTTCCCTCGGGTTCGAGGGAAAAATCTTTCCTTTCAGGTGTTCGGACGTAGTTGGGCCACTCTCCAGTGAACGGTCTTGCTATGACTCTGGCGACCTTGTATCCCATCTCATCGAGAAGTTCTCTTGCTATCTTGCAGTATCTGTAGAGTTCTTCCAGTGGCACGATTTCTTTCTTCGCCGCTATTTGAAACACGCTATCGGCAGACGTGTAAACGATCAGCGCTCCTGTCTTTTCGTGTATAGGCCCCAGCTCTTTTATTATTTCCGTCCCCGATGCAGGTTTGTTTCCTATCACTTTCCTTCCCGTTCTTTTCTCAAACTCTTCTATCAATTTCCTCGGAAATCCGTTTGGAAAAAGGTCGAACGGTTTTTTGAGAATCACACCCGCTATTTCCCAGTGACCTGTGGTTGTATCTTTGCCGGGACTTTTTTCCATCATCTTCCCGTAGACACCTTCTGACGGTTTCACCGGTTTGACTCCTGGAATGTCGTCCAGATTGCCAAGCCCTAGCTTTTCCATGTTCGGCAGATGAAGTCCTCCCACCGCTCTTGCCGTGTTCACAAGTGTGTTGCTCCCTTCGTCACCGTACAGATGAGCATCGGGCATTGCACCGATTCCAACACTGTCCAGAACGATCAAGATCACTCGCACGTTCTCATCTCCTTTTTCTTGAAAGATTCTATCACGAAGCACCAGAGAATCTGATATCATTAAGTTAAGAGAGTACAGAGGAGTTAGGAGGTGCGTCTATGAAAGAGTATAAACCCCAGGAAATAGAGGAAAAATGGCAGAAAGTTTGGGAGGAAAAAGGAGTGTTTCACACTCCACAATGTTCTGAAAAACCAAAGTACTATGCCCTCGTGATGTTTCCCTATCCCTCTGGGACGCTCCACGTGGGACATGTGAAGAACTACGTCATAGGCGATATCATCGCAAGATACAAAAGGATGAGAGGTTACAACGTTCTTCATCCGTTTGGCTACGACGCCTTTGGGTTACCCGCGGAAAACGCGGCGATCGAGAGGGGAATACACCCTGAAGAGTGGACCAGAAAGAACATCTCCACCATCAGAGAACAGGTGAAGAAACTGGGGATAAGTTACGATTGGAATAGGGAGATCGTAACCTGTGATGAAGAGTACTACAAATGGACCCAGTGGATATTCCTTCAGCTCTACAAAAACGGTCTTGCCTACAAGAAGAAGGCGGCGGTCAACTGGTGCCCCAGGTGTAAAACCGTTCTTGCCAACGAGCAGGTGAAAGATGGAAAGTGTGAAAGGTGTGGAACAAGTGTAACCATAAAGCACCTTGAGCAGTGGTTCTTCAAGATAACCGATTACGCAGAAAGACTGTTGAACGATCTAGACAAGCTCACTGGTTGGCCCGAGCATGTGAAGACGATGCAGAAAAACTGGATAGGAAAGAGTACAGGTGCGGAGATAGAATTCCTCGTTGAGGGATCAAACACGAAGATAAAGGTCTTCACCACGAGACCCGACACGCTCTGGGGAGTCACGTTCATGGCACTGGCTCCGGAGTCTCCACTCGTTGAAGAACTGGTTCCCGATGACAAAAGGGAAGAGCTCCAGGCGTTCCTGGAACGCGTAAGGCAGCAAGATAGATTCAGGAGAACGTCTGTGGAGGCAGAAAAAGAGGGATTCTTTCTGGGTAAGTATGCGGTGAACCCGGTGAATGGGGAGAAAGTTCCCATCTACGTTGCGAACTACATACTCATGGAGTATGGAACGGGTGCCATCATGGGGGTTCCAGCTCACGACCAGAGGGACTTCGCCTTTGCTAAGAAGTACGGAATACCCATAAGGGTGGTCATCAAGCCCGTAGATGGAGAGCTCGATCCTGAGAAGATGAAGGAAGCCTATGAAGGCGAAGGAATCATGGTAAATTCCGGGCCGTTCACGGGAACACCGAGCAAGAAGGGTATCGAAAAGGTCATAAACTGGCTCGAAGAGAAAGGAATTGGCAGGCGATCGGTTCAGTATAAGCTCAGAGATTGGCTCATATCGCGTCAGAGGTACTGGGGAGCTCCCATCCCCATCATCTACTGTGAGAGGTGTGGTATCGTCCCGGTTCCAGAAGAGGATCTCCCGGTCAAGCTTCCGAAAGACGTGGAATTCCTCCCAACCGGTCAGTCTCCTCTTTCTTTCCACGAAGGATTCAAGAAGACCAAGTGTCCTATCTGCGGTGGTGATGCCCAGAGGGAAACGGACACTATGGACACGTTCGTCGATTCTTCTTGGTACTTTCTCAGGTATGTGAATCCACATCTAGATGACAAGCCCTTTGAACCGAGCGATGTGAATTACTGGCTCCCTGTGGACCAGTACATAGGCGGTGTGGAACACGCCGTGTTACATCTGTTGTACTCGAGGTTCATAACCAAGGTACTTCATGATCTTGGATATCTGGATTTCGACGAACCTTTTATCAACCTCTTCACTCAAGGGATGATCTATAAGGATGGTGCCAAGATGTCGAAATCGAAGGGAAATGTAGTGTCTCCCGATGAGATGATAGAGAAGTACGGAGCGGATACCCTGAGGATGTATATACTCTTCATGGCACCGCCGGAAAAAGATGCCGAGTGGAGCGATGCTGGTATCGAAGGAGTGCATAGGTTCATCAAAAGACTCTGGAACACCTTCTACATGATTTTACCGCATGTGAAGGAAGAGAGCATCGAGGGTCTCTCATTGACGACTTCTGTCGAAAAGGAACTCAGAAGGAAGTTGCACAGCATCATCAAGAAAGTAACGGAAGATATAGAAGGTGGATTCAAGTTCAACACGGCAATCAGTGGTCTCATGGAGCTGGTCAACCATCTGAATCAGTATCTGAACAGTGTGCCGGAGAATCGATGGAACAGAAAACTCCTGAGAGAGATCGCGGAGAACCTCACACTCGTTCTATCACCGTTCGCACCGCACCTGGCGGAGGAGTTCTGGCACGAGCTGGGAAAAGAAGGGCTCGTCGTCCAGCAGACCTGGCCCTCTTATGATCCGAAAGCCCTCGAGGTTGAAGAGGTGGAGATCGCTATCCAGATAAACGGAAAGGTGAGGGACAAGATCCTCGTTTCAGTCGACATTTCGGAAGAAGATCTAAAAAAGATGGTGCTGGAGAGGGAAAGAGTCAAGGAATACGTTGACGGAAAACCTGTGAAGAAATTCATCTACGTAAAAGGAAGAATAGTGAACATTGTGATATGAGGTGATAGGATGGCAGAGAAGATCCCAAAGCCCGTTTCGAAAAGGTTGGTCAGCTATTACATGTGCCTCGAAAGGTTGATCGATGAGGGGATCGAGGTGGTTTCCTCGGAGGAGCTGGCGAAGAGGCTCGACCTCAAGGCGAGTCAGATCAGGAAAGATCTGTCGTACTTCGGAGAGTTTGGAAAGCGTGGTGTCGGTTACAACGTGGAACATCTTTACAACGCGATTGGAGAGATACTCGGGGTCAAGAAAGAATGGAAGCTCGTCGTCGTGGGAGCTGGAAACATCGGACGAGCGATAGCCAACTACGCCGTTATGCGTGAAAAGGGTTTCAAGATAGTAGGGATATTCGATAACGATCTCTCGAAGATCGGTAAAGAAGTGGCACCCGGTATGGTAGTGATGGACGCAAAAGACCTGGAGAGGTTCGTCGAGGAAAAGAAGGTGGAGATAGGCGTCATAGCGGTTCCTGCCGAACATGCCCAGGAGGTAGCAGAAAGGTTGGAGAAGAGTGGTGTTGTGGGTATCCTGAACTTCGCGCCGGTCAAGATCAGGGTCTCTGTTCCCATCGAAAACATAGACATAACAGCGGCTCTGAGGGTATTAACCTTCGAGATCGTAAGGAGGAACAGGTGAATGGAGTACGACATATACGTGAAGGTATCCAAGGAAGATGTTCACCTTCTGAACTACCTTCTGGAAGTCGAAGAGCACATGTTCAACATCAGAAAGTATGAGGACGGTGTTCTGAGGATCATAACTCCCTTTCCAAAAGAAGCAATCGAGCTTCTGGAAGGTTGTAAGGAGATGGTCGAGCTTGAAATCGTCGATGTGAGGGAGAATCCTGGAGAAGCATGAGAAAGGTGACGCGTGTGAAAAGAGTGGAAGCCATCGACTTCGATGGTTTGATTCGGAAAGGGTACAGGTATTTTCTGTTCGATTTCGATAACACGCTCGCTCCGTGGAGAAAAAGTGAGTTATCGGAGGAGAAAAAAAAGATCCTGGAGGATTTGTCAGGTAAAGCGCACGTGGTAATCATTTCCAACGGTAAGCCAAGGAAAGTCGATCTCCCGGCCACGTTCGTTTGGCGGGCGGGGAAGCCTTTTAGTTTCAAGGTCTGGAGATTTTTGAAGAAAGAAAAGATGGATCCCAAGCGCTGTGTGATGATAGGGGATCAACTTTTCACCGACGTTCTCATGGGAAGGCTCTTTGGATTCCATGTGATAAAAGTGGAGCCAATCAGCCAGGAGGAGTTCTTTGGAACGAAGATACTGAGATTCTTCGAGAAAATTTTGGAGGGACGGCACAATGAAGACAGGTGAGATGAAAATAAACTGGGTTTCCAGATACATGCCTCTTCTGAACGAGATATCGAAGGAATTTTCGGAGAAAAGGCCACTCGAGGGTGTGACGGTTGGAATGAGCATACATCTAGAAGCGAAGACGGCGTATCTTGCGATCACGCTTGCAAAACTCGGAGCGAACGTCGTCGTCACAGGAAGTAACCCTCTTTCCACGCAGGATGATGTGGCAGAGGCCCTCAAGGAAAAGGGTATCACCGTTTACGCGAAGAGGACTCGCGACGAAAACATGTACCGAAGGAACCTCATGAAGGTGCTCGATGAAAGGCCTGATTTCATAATAGATGATGGAGGAGATCTCACGGTTATGGCGCACACTGAGAGAACCGATGCCCTCGGAAGTTTGAAGGGTGTTTCTGAAGAAACCACAACCGGTGTGAAACGCCTGAAAGCCCTTGAAAAATCTGGAAAGTTGAAAGTACCGGTCATCGCTGTGAACGACTCGAAAATGAAGTTCCTCTTTGACAACAGATATGGAACGGGACAATCCACGTGGGATGCTATCATGAGAAACACGAATCTTCTGATCGCTGGAAAAAGAGTCGTGGTTGCCGGTTATGGTTGGTGCGGAAGAGGAATCGCTTTGAGAGCTTCTGGTCTCGGAGCAAAGGTGATCGTGACGGAAGTAGATCCTGTTAAAGCGGTGGAAGCGATCATGGACGGTTTTGAGGTGTTGCCGATGAAAGAGGCTGTCAAACTGGCCGATTTCGTCATAACGGCCACGGGGAACACGGATGTGCTCACCGAGGAGGACATTCTCTCTCTTAAAAACGGAGCGGTTCTGGCCAATGCGGGTCATTTTAACGTGGAAATCCCTGTAAAGGTACTTGAAGAGGTCGCCGTTGAGAAATTCGAAGCGCGTTCAAACGTGACGGGTTACGTGTTGAAGAACGGAAAGACGGTCTTTCTCCTCGCAGAAGGTCGACTGGTCAACCTCGCGGCGGGAGACGGTCATCCCATCGAGATCATGGATCTTTCGTTTGCTCTCCAAACCTTCGCCGTATTACATCTTCTGGAGAATCACACGAACATGAAACCAAGAGTTTACACTCTCCCATCCGAGGTGGACGAGAAGGTGGCTATGATGAAGCTGAAATCGATGAACGTGAAGATAGACAGTTTAACGGAGAAACAAAGGAGGTATCTGGAGAGTTGGCGGTGAACTCGAAGTACTACCACTCGTGTATAAACTGTGGTGGGGTGAACACCGACGAGAGGAATGAGAGGGGACTCCCATGTGAAGTATGCCTTCCCGAGGAGTCCCCTTCTGACATCTATAAGGCACTTCTTGAGAAAAGAACGTTGAAGGATTATCGCTTCTATCACAGATTCTGGAGCGAGTACGAAGACTTTCGAAATTTTTTCAAAGAAGTGTTCGGGAAGGACTTGACGGGATACCAACGGCTGTGGGCCAAGAGAATGGTTTTGGGGAAAAGTTTTACGATGGTTGCACCGACGGGAGTGGGGAAAACCACGTTTGGAATGATAGCGTCCCTGTGGCTTGCAAAAAAGGGAAAAAAGTCTGCTCTCGTCTTTCCCACAGTGACCCTCGTCAAGCAGACACTTGAAAGGTTGAGGGAAATGGCTGAAGGTGTTAGAATCCTGGGATTCTACTCTTCCATGAAAAAGGAAGAGAGGAAGAATTTCGAGGAAAGTTTCAAGAAGGGTGACTATCACGTACTCGTTGTTTCTACACAATTTGTTTCTAAACACAGAGAGGAGCTTTCTAAGAAGAAATTTGACTTCGTCTTCGTGGACGATGTGGATGCAGTTCTCAAGGCCTCTCGTAACATAGACACCCTACTCACAATGGTAGGGATCCCCGAGGACGTTATAAAGAAGGCGTTCTCCGCCATTAAGCAGGGAAAGATCTACGAAAAACCGAAAAGTTTGAAGACAGGAATTCTTGTGGTTTCCTCTGCCACAGCCAAGCCGCGTGGGATCAGGCCTTTGCTGTTCAGAGACCTCCTCAATTTCACTGTGGGTAGGTTGGTGTCCGTGGCACGAAACATCACGCACGTGAGGATTTCCAGAAAATCCAGAAAGCGTTTGATAGAACTGCTCGAGACGTTCAGGGACGGTGTTTTGATCTTCACACAGACGGAGGAAGAAGGTAGGAATCTGGTCGAGTATTTGAAAGAACAAGGAATAAGGGTGGGAGAAACTTGGGAAAGGTTCGAAGAAAACTTCGAGGCATTCAAAAACGGAGAAATCAATGTTCTAGTGGGTGTGCAGGCGTATTATGGAAAGCTAACGAGGGGAGTTGATCTTCCAGAGAGGATAAAGTACGTGATCTTCTGGGGTGCCCCTTCTATGAGATTTTCCTTGGATCTCAACAGGGCTCCAAAGTTCGTCCTCACTAGGCTCCTCAGAGAATCAGGTTTGATAAAAGAGAAGAAAATAGGTGACGAGGAGCTCAGAAAACTCGCAAAATCGCACTTTTCCCAAGAAGAACTCGTAGAGAGAGTGAAGAAAATTTTCAGGGGTTCTGCTGTGAGAGGTGAAGAACTCATCGTTCCCGACATCTACACCTACATTCAGGCGTCCGGAAGATCATCGAGAATATTGAACGGCGTGCTCGTCAAGGGTTTGTCGGTGATCTTTGAGGAAGATGAGGAAGTCTTCGAGTCTTTGAGAACCCGTCTTCTTCTTATCGCAGAAGAAGAGATCGTCGAAGAACCGGAGGTAGATTGGGAGAAACTCGTTCGTGAGGTGGAAGAGAGCAGAAAGAGTCTGGGGGAAGGGTCTTTTGACACTTCTCGCTCCCTTCTGATAGTCGTTGAGTCGCCAACCAAGGCGGATACGATCTCGAAGTTCCTGGGGAAGGCTTCTTCTCGTAGGGAAAGAAACATCCTAGTCCACGAGGCTGTGACGGGCGAAGGAATCATTCTGTTCACGGCAACAAGAGGACACGTTTACGATCTTATCGTGAAGGGAGGGATTCACGGGGTTGAAGAGAAAGATGGGATCTTCGTCCCCGTTTACAATTCTCTGAAGAGATGCAGGGATTGTGGGTACCAGTTCACAGAGGACCGTGGAGAATGTCCCGTTTGCTCTTCGAGAAACCTCGACGATAAAACTGAAACCCTCAAGGCATTGAGGGAGATATCGCTTGAGG
>NZ_JAGGZH010000068.1 GCF_021162145.1 Thermotoga sp. | reverse complement strand
TCTATCCGATCGATACGATCGTTTTGAAAGTTTTGGAAAAACTGAGCGGCAAAAAAGTGGAAGAAGGACACATTGCTGAGATGATAGTTCTGAGGCACTTACTCGACGAATTAAGGATCCATGAGGGCCTGAACCTTTACTTTGGACCTTACTATTGGTATTCAAACAAAGGTAATGAAATAGATTTCATTCAAGAGGAAAACAGTATATTGGTACCCATCGAGGTGAAGTATCAAAATAAAATATCGAAGTCAGACTATTCGAGTATGTTGAGAGTATTTGGAAGGGGTATTCTAATCACGAAAGACCAAGTGTTTAAAGACCGAGGTGTCGTTGGAATTCCGTTGTGGTTGTTTGTGATTTCGCTTGGTTGAAGAGAAGACAAAATTTACCTATGATGCGATAAAGACTTCAAAAATCCAATGCCAGTGGACCACACTTTCAAAAATTCAGCTTTGTAGAGAAAGATCGCGACGATAAGACCAATGATAGAGGCCAAAACAGAAACGATCAAATTCCCAGAAAACGTGTGCAGGAAAGCGGAAAGAACAAAGATACCAACGAGCAAATAGATTTTCCTCAGATCATACGAAACTGGGTACAATCTTTTTGATACGTTCGATTCGATCGTGAACACGAAGATGAAAGAGAGCCCTGTTGAAACACTAGCGCCTTTTGGACCAAATAGGGGAACAAGAAGAAAATTGCCAGCAAGATTGAATAGGGCAGAAACACCTCTTGTAATGATGAACCAGTACGTTTTCTTTGAAAAATCTATTCCTCTTGCTACAACAATAGTCATAGTTACCATCACAGGATAAAGTATCAAGAAAGGAGATATCTCAGCGGACGTGCGGTAAGATTTTGCAAGAAGAAGAAAGATAACATCTTTGAAAGAAAGCAGTATAAAACCGGCAGAAAACACGAGGAAAGCCACATAATCAAGAGTTCTTTTGAAAAGCATTTTATTTTCCGGATTTTTCTCGTATTGCTCATAGGCGAAAGGATACCAGAGAGTGGAAAAACCCGTTGTGAACAAACTCATTGCGGAAATAACCTTAAATGCTGCAGAGTAAAGGCCTATGTCAGAAAAGTTTGTGTACAAACGAAGAACAAATCTATCAGTCCATGTAAGAAGCCACCAAAGAAGGCCAGAAAAGACGAACGGATAGCCATACTTCAAAATCTCACGAACCAGTCTTTTATCTATCCTCACCGGGAACCAGAACGATCTTTCAAGTGCTATTCCAAGGGCAAGTGCCACTATATTTGAAAAAAGCTGTGCGTAGAGTAAAGCATAGAAATCACGGTTTACAAAGAAAGCATAAAGCAATATGAAGCCAATTTGACTTACTGATTGAACCACTTGAAGTGTCGAGAAAAGGATTCCTCTTCCTCTGGATCTTACAAGATTTAGATTGAACGTTTGAAAAATTCCTGTCACAAGAGTTGCTATAAGAATAAGATAAGCGTTTGATATACGAGTTCCAACAAGAAAAGAATTGATAGGACCTTTGAAAACAAGAACAACAAACCCCACAAGGATACTCATAAAAATAGGAACAATCAAACAACTCCATAAAAGAGCAGACTTTTCTTCATCAGATTTTTGTGGAAAGAATCTCATCAACGAATTTGCAGTACCAAGAATGCTCACAAGAAGGAGTATGGAATACACAGTTGAAAACATCGTTGCTTTTCCGAACTCGGCAGGGTTGATCAACCACGTCGTGATCGGTGTGATGAAAAAAGAAATAATGGCTCTAAGCCATGTGCCGAGGGAAAAGGAGATGTATTTCTTTAAAAGATATTGTTCATTGAGCACAAAGACCCTCCTGAAGATTTGGAATTAGTCTTTCAAAGTTTTCATCACACGATCAATCAATTGTTCAGATGAAATTTCAGGCACTTTGAAAACGAGCTCTGGATTTCCGAATGCTTTGTACAAACCGAGGTTCTTTATTTTATAATAATCGTCTAAGTATATCGCAGCTGATGGAACACCGGTAGATAATGAGAACACACTGAAGTGATAGGACATACCCACCGTGAAACAACACTTTTTTATGACACCTTTTATCATCTCGGGTGTCAATGTATCGATTTTCACAAGATCATCAAGAAAGATACCAGGCACTTTTCCTTTCAAGAAAGAATTGTCGATGTATTTTTCGCTGCCTTCGTACGCGATCGGTATGAAGAGTGGAACGTATCCATGCTTTTGCAAATATATTGTGAGGTTTCTTATGTAGCTCACCAGTATTTCACCGTCTTTCCATGGTCTTATGCACAAACCAACGTACTTTTCATTTGTGAGTTTTACTGATTCGTCTATCGGAATGTCCCATGCGTCGTCTCTGGACAGTTTTATCTTCTGATGTTTCCTTCTCAGGTACTCGTAAGAAAGAAGTTCTCGAACGTAGAATGTATCCGGTATTCTTACAATCCTGTTGACCAGAAACTCCACCACTGCTTTATTTCTTCCAAAGAAAGGTCCAACACTTTGAGGTCTAAACTCAACGTATTTTCCTTTTTTCTTGAACTTTTTAGCGATCAAATAGACGTTGAACACATGAGAAGGATACAGACTGTTCAGATTCCCGCCCCCAGAAACGTACAAACTGTCAAAATTGGAAACATCTATGTCCAGAACATCCTTCCCCAGGAACCCCTGGATGTATTCTTTCTTAGAAAGAGCAGAAAGTTTGATAAAGCGAATGTCTTGGAATCTCTTCTTAGCCCTCTCTACTTCATAAGTCGTAACTGTTATCTCATACCTTCTATCGATCAATGTTTTGTACACAGCTTTGAACATCGCCTCATCACCAAAATTGCCATTGCCAACCACTGCTACAAGAAGGACTTTCATTTCTGGGTCTCCTTCAGTATAAGAGCATTTACCCTGCTCAGGTCACCCTTATCTATCGAGGGAAAATACCCTTCCAACTCTTTTAACGAAGTATCTACCAAATCCATTATCTGGCGCCAATGTTGGGGATGCTTGATTCTAAGAGTTCGAAAAGCCCTTTTGTACCATTTAACATATCTCCAAAACATTTCTTCTACCCTGTTAGGATAAAACTTTGCGATCATGTACCTTCTGTAAGCAAAACGCATCATGATTCCCGCTTTATTTGGTAACCTATTCAAACCAGATGAGATGTGCTCCAATCTTGCAGAGGGTATCATCAAGAGCTTAGCTCCTCTGTTGAACAATCGATGCGAAAACTCCAGATCTTCTCCC
>NZ_JAGGZH010000067.1 GCF_021162145.1 Thermotoga sp. | reverse complement strand
TCAGGGGTGGTTGCGCCTATACAACTTATCTCTCCCCGGGCAAGGGCGGGTTTCAGGATGTTTGCAGCATCGATCGCCCCCTCAGCTGAACCTGCTCCAACGATCGTATGTATCTCGTCTATGAAGAGTATGATGTTCTTGTCTTTCGTCACTATTTGAAGTAACTTCTTCATTCTCTTTTCAAATTCTCCTCTGTATTTGGTGCCGGCAACCAGTGCGGCAACGTCCAGCGAGAAGATAACTTTGTTCCTCAAGATTTCTGGGACATCACCCGCTACTATCCTCTGGGCAAGCCCTTCAACTATGGCAGTTTTACCAACCCCCGGATCTCCTATCAGAACTGGATTGTTCTTCTTTCTTCTGACGAGGATCTGCATTACCCTCTCTATCTCTTCTTCTCTTCCTATGACCGGATCGAGTTCTTTTTTTGCGGCAAGTTCCGTGAGATTGACACCGAATCCTTCAAGCTGTTTCACGGTTCTGTAGGTGTACTCCTCTTCCTCTTCGTATTCCAAGCCCTTGCTCGAAGAGTAGGAGTACAGGTCTATGATCTCCCTTCTCAGAGCGTTGAGATCCACTCCAAGCTTCCTCAGGATGTGGATCGCAATTCCCTCACCTTCTCTGAGGATACCAAGGAGTATGTGCTCGGGATTTATTTTATCGCTTCCAAGGATCTTCGCTTCTTCGTAAGCAAGTTCGGTTACCCTCTTGGCCCTGGGAGTCATCTGAGGCGAGGGAACAAAGCCTCTCATCCCCATGCCGACCATGGAGATGATCTCAGACCTCACCTTCGAATAGGAAGCACCCATTTCTTCAAGGACTTCCACAGCAGGACCTTTATCTACCTTCAGGATTGCAAGCAAAAGATGTTCTGTTCCCACATAAGAATGACCGAGTTCTTTTGCCTCTTCCTGGGCGGTCACGAAAATTTGAGCCGTTTTTTCCGAGAACTTGTCAAACATAGTCTCACCTCCGGGTCTTTCAATTTCATTATATCACCCTTATGGACATGGTGTCTTTCAAAAATGTTCAAAATGTGTTTGAAAAGAAAGGAGAAAGAAAAAAAAAGAATTACTCTCGCCAAATTCATCTTTGATCCTTGCTGGAAAAATAGCAGCTTGCATTCAATATGGTACAATTTAATCGAACCGAATTTAAATACCAACTCTTCGGAAAGGAGGGGAAAAATGAAGTGTACAAAGTGTAAAAGAACCGCCTCGGTGAAACTAAGGCACTACAACATCAAGCTTTGCAGAGACCATTTCAACGAGTTCATAGAACAGAGAGTGGAAAAGGCCATAAAGAAGTTCAGGATGTTCAGGGAAGACTCGAAGATACTGATAGCCGTCTCAGGTGGGAAGGACAGTGTCTCTTTGTGGCACATATTGAAAAAACTCGGCTATGAAGTCGACGCCTTCTTCATACGGACAGGACGAAGCGAGATGGTCCAAAAGGCTCAGGAAATAGTAGAGAAAAATGCGAAGATCTTGGGGGCCAGGCTTTATGTACTCGATGCAACCGAGTACTTCGGAGGTCTTTCCACACAGGAAGTCTCCATTATGCTGAGAAGACCTGTTTGCTCGATCTGTGGTGTCGTGAGAAGGTACCTGATAAACAAATTCGCCTACGAAAATGGATACAACGTGGTGGTAACGGGTCACAATCTAGACGATGAAGCTTCTGTTCTTCTCGGTAACATCCTGCACTGGCAGGAAGGTTATCTGGAAAGACAGTGGCCACTCCTTCCAAAAACTCATGAAAAACTCGTTCCCAAGGCCAAACCCCTCGTTTTGAACTACGAAGAGGATATAAAGCTGTACGCGACACTCAACGAAATACCACACCTCGAGATGGCGTGTCCATTCTCGATGGGAGCAACATCTCTTGTATACAAAAAAGTTCTGAGGAAACTCGAAGAAGATCAACCTGGGATCACCCTGAACTTCTACCTTGGCTTTCTGAGGAGAAAGAAAGAACCAAAGTACAAAGTCGAAGAGCTGAGAGAATGTGAAGAGTGTGGATATCCAACTACAGCCCAGGTGTGTTCTTTCTGCCGGTTGAGAAAACAGGTGGAAAAAAGGAAAAATAAGGCCCCCGCGTGAGCGGGGGATCATTTTTTGTATTTCGTTACCTCCCTGAGGAACGAGTGTCTTTTCTCTTTGTCCTCCTCCTCTTCCACACCTTTTGGAGGGTAACCGTCAACAATTCCGAGCACCGCCCTTCCCTGCGATGTTATGCCAACTATCACCTGAAGGGAATTTGCTGTTGCCGTGTAAATCCTGCACACCTCTTGTACGTTTTTGATCTGGTTCAATATGTTGATGGGGTATCCCCCTCTTATGTAGATCACGAAAGTGTGGCCAGCTCCTATTTTCTTTGCCGTCTCGATCGCTTGTTTCACCAGTTCCTCGTCATTCCCTTCGTACCTGACCAGACAGGGACCGCTTGCCTCGTTGAACGCTATTCCAAATTTCAAATTGGGATTCGTTGTCACCATAACTTCATAGAGATCTTCGACGGTCTTGATAAAATGAGAGTGTCCCAGAATGATGTTCGCACCTTCAGGAATGGGGACATCCACAACTTCCATCTGTACGCTCACAGTTTCACCTCCCATAAGATATTCTAACATCCAGGGAGGTGAAAAGGGTGGTTGCTGTGCTTGACATGGGAAGCAACTCGTTCATACTCCTTGTTGTATCGAAGGAGAAGAAGGTGATTCTCGAAGAGGTCCACGAGGTGGGGATAGCATCTGGAAATCTGGAGAAAGCAAAAAGAGTGTTCAACGAGTGTGAGAAAAAAGTCAGGGAATTGAGGGCAAAGCTCTACGTGTTCGGGACAGCGTTCTTCAGAAAACATCCAAAGCTCTTCCACGAAATAACCGGTGGCAGAGGGAAGGTACTCTCGGAGAAAGAAGAAGCCTACTATTCTTATTTTTCCGTGGTGAAGGAGTTTGGTGAAGAAAATGTGCTGGTAGCAGACCTGGGCGGGGGAAGTTTGGAACTTGCCTGGAAAGACGGGTATACGAGTTTGGAACTGGGAACCCACGTTTTGAATCGTATCTTTTCCTTAACACTTCCATACAGAAAACCCGTAGACGATGTGGTTGAATTCGTTATGAACAAACTTCCGAATGTGAAAGGGTTACGGCTGTTCGGAGTGGGGGGAAGTTTCGTGGCACTGGCCGCGCTGATGGAGAGAAAATGGGATTTGAAACTGCTCCATGGGAAGGTACTCAAGCTGAGTAATGTGTTGACAACGCTTGAGCGAATCAAATCCATGAGCTTTGAAGATCTGAAAAGGCAGAAGACTTTACCGGAAGGAAGGGAAAAAACAGTTCTTGCAGGTGGGATCATCACCGTTGCTCTTTTGAAGAAGTACGCTCCTGAAATGACGGTGAGTACGAAAGGCTACAGATACGCGATCGCCTGGGAGATACTGGAAGGAAAGTGGCGTGCCCGGGGGGATTCGAACCCCCAACCTCCAGATCCGCAGTCTGGCGCTCTATCCAACTGAGCTACGGGCACATATAAAAAACTGGCGGAGAGGGTGGGATTCGAACCCACGGTGGGGAACCCCCCACACTTGCTTAGCAGGCAAGCGCCTTAGGCCGCTCGGCCACCTCTCCACCTGTTATCTATTATAACAGCACACTCGAATATGTTCAAGGGGAGGAAGAGTATGTTTCTTCTCAAAGGCGTGAGGTACAGAAACATTCTCGAAATAGAAGAACTACACATCCCCGAAAAGATGGTCACCGTCATCGTGGGTGAGAGTGGATCCGGTAAAACGACTCTTTTGAAGATGTTGAACAAGCTGGTCACCCCGGACAGAGGAGAGATCTTTTTCAAAGGAGAACCCCTCGAAAAGATAGACGCCGTCGAGCTCAGAAGGAAGGTGGTTATGATACCTCAATTTCCTGTTGTTTTTCCAGGCGATGTGAGAGAGAATCTCATTGTGGGTCTGAAGTTTTCAGAAAAGAACATACCTTCCGACGAGAAACTCAGGGAGGTTTTGGAGCTTGTAATGCTGAAGAAGTCGCTAAACGATGATCCGGAGAAATTCTCGGGGGGGGAAAAGCAGCGTCTGGCCCTTGCGAGGGTGGGGCTCATGGACCCAGACGTGTTTCTCCTGGATGAACCCACTTCCTCTCTGGACAAGGAGACGGGGGTTGAGATCGTAAGGAGGGTGATCAATCTTGTGCGAAAGAAGAAAAAAACACTCATCATGGTCACACACGATCCAGAGTTGAAGAAGTTCGCAGACCAGCTGATAGAGATGAGAGACGGGAGGGTCTGGTATGGGACCGATAGACATTAGCCTGATACAGCTCTTGAGTGCTTACGTTTTTGTGGTGGTTTTGATGTTGATCCTGAAAGCACGGAAAATCCCCAGAGAAAAGGATGTTCTGATGGCGTCATTTCGAATGACGATTCAGCTGGTATTGGCCGGCTTCATACTGAGCTACATCTTGGAAAAACCCACACCACTCTACACGATTCTCGCTGTGCTTGTCATGGAAATGTTTGCAATCTACAACGTGTACAGAAGAACGAGACTTTCACTTCCAAAGAACGTGAAGGTACGTCTTGAACTCTTCATAGCCATTTCCATGAGTGCGGGCACCCTTTTGAGTCTTGTTTACTTTCTCTACGTGGTGGTGAGGATCAGCCCATGGTTCGATCCAAGATACGTTGTGCCTCTTGCGGGGATGATCATTGGGAACTCCATGACGGGAGTCTCTCTTGGTGTGAAGAGCCTTGCTGAGTCGATTCTATCTCAAAAATCGCTTGTTGAGGCCGCCCTGATGCTTGGTGCAAGGCCAAAGGATGCAACAAAATACTTCAGCGACAGAGCTTTTGATTCCGCTATTCTTCCCACGATAAACTCCATGCTCGGAATGGGAATCGTCTTTCTTCCGGGTATGATGACTGGCCAGATCCTCTCCGGAACCTCCCCGATAACTGCTATAAAATATCAGATCGCCATCATGCTCGGAATCCTCGGAGGGGTAACGATCAGTGTGAGTGTGTTTTTGATACTGGGATATCGAGCCTTCTTTAACAAGGACGATCAACTGGTTATTTGAAGAAGGCACACCCTCTCTGGAGGTGTTTCAAAAATAACGTGAAGGTATAGAAAATAAAGCAAGAGAGATGATAAAATCTCCTTTGCTATGAGGAGAATAAACCCTAAAACAATCATCAAGTTAACTTGCTTTTTCTACTCCAAATATAGATAGCATCATAGTGGGTGGGAGAGGGATAGGATTTAAGAAAAAGACGAATTTGAACTGGATGAGAGGGGCACAGGTGAGG
>NZ_JAGGZH010000066.1 GCF_021162145.1 Thermotoga sp. | reverse complement strand
GGGTGGTTTGCACCGTTCCTTTTAGTTCCAGCATTCCCTGGATAAAAGTGAACCTCATAACCTTGTTGCGAAAACGCCCATCCTATGGCGTGTTCTCTTCCACCTGAGCCCAGGACGTGTACCCTCATCCATCTCACCTCTCAGTGTCTGAAGACTCTGCTGGGGGCTTTGTAGAATGTGAGCCCGAGTTCTTTCGCTTTTGAGAGAACTTCCTCGTCTCTTATAGATCCAAGAGGCGCAACAACGGCTTTCACTCCCGCCTGAGCAAGAATCTCCAGAGAGTCAGGGAACGGGAAAAAGGCATCGGAAGCTGCGATCCCTCCCCTGGCTTTTTCACCCGCCATCACGGTGGCGATCCACGCCGCTCTCTTTCTGGAAGGCTGTCCGCTTCCTATGCCCACCGTCACACCGTCCTTAACTATGAGAACAGCGTTCGATTTCACTCCTTCTACCACCCTGTAGGCAAAGTCCAGGTCCTCGAGTTCTTTTTCCGAGAGGGGCTCTCCCACCACCAGCTCGAAATCTCCATCTGGATACTTCCTCTCGCTCAGAACGAGGGCACCAAACGCCATCTTTCCAACCTGAGGTGTGTAATCTCTGGGTTTGAGAAGCCTCACTTTTTTCTTCGACAGTATCTCGATGGCTTCTTTTGTGAAAGACGGGGCAACGATCACCTCCAGGTACTTTTTCAAAGATCCTGCCACCTCACTGTCCAGCTCAAAGTTCACAGCGAGAATACCACCAAAACTCGACTCATCGTCAGCTTCTAAGGCTCTTTTTACAACTTCGACCTTATTTTCACCTACCGCCGCTCCACACGGTGATTGATGTTTCACAACAACCGCCCCGGTCTTGGGCAAATTTTTGGCGACGAACCAGGCGTTCTCCGCGTCCAGGATGTTGTTGAACGATATTGTCTTTCCCTCGTGAAGAACCTCGAAGGCAGGCTTTCCATACACGAAAGCCCTTTCGTGCGGATTTTCTCCGTATCTTAGCTGAAGATCTTCTCTTTTGAAAGCGAAGGAGATACCTTCGATGAACTGGTTTGCCCTTACAGAATCGTACGCACAGGTGAATGCAAAGGTCATCCCAGCAAGATATCTTCTTGTCTCTTCGTCATCTTTCTCGATGGCAAGATTCAGAGTTTCCATGTCAAATGCGGGTTTTACTTTCTTCCAGTTTTTGGCTGCTGCACGAAGAAGAGCCACTCCACCTATATCGATGTCTGGGGGTGGATAGAGGTCCACAAAGACCACGTCCCATCTTGGTTCCGGTCCCAGAATCCCCGCGAATATTTCTGGATGCAGCGTCTTTACCAGTCCACCGAGGAGATTCTCGAAGCCTGTAATGGTGCTCACATCGTTCGCTTCCACGCCGTTTTTCTTCAGAAACTTCGCCGTTCCAGAGCTTGCCCAGATTTCCCATCCTTTTTCGTAGAGCTTCTTCAACACGTCCAGGTATTTTTCCTTCTCGTACAGACTAACCAATATCCTCTTCAAGGATAACCCTCCTTCCTTCTGCCTTCCATTTTCCTTCGAGGACTTTCTGTATCACAACTGAGTAGTAACGGTGTTCTATTTTGTGGATCTCTTCTTCCAGTTTCTCAAGTGACCAGTCCTTTCTTATCTCCAACGCTTTTTGGAAGATGATGGGGCCGGTGTCCACACCTTCGTCGACGAAGTGAATAGTGATCCCCGTAACCTTCACACCGTATTCGTAGGCTTTCTCTATGGCGTGTGTTCCGGGAAAGGCAGGAAGAAGTGATGGATGGATGTTTACTATCTTCCACCGCCATCTTTTGACTATCTCCGCTGGGAGGATTCTCATGAAACCGGCAAGAACGATCAGATCCGGTTCAAGTTCTTCCAGTTTTTTATTCAAAGACTTCTGCCAGGGTTTTTCCAGTTTTTCCCAGCGTATCCCCAGCCTCTTTGCTCGCTCGATAGCAAAACACTCCCTGTCCACCAGAAGCTCCTGGATCTTAGCTCTCAGAATGCCATCCTGTGAAGCCTTTACGATCGCCTCGAAATTGCTTCCGTTTCCCGATGCGAGTACCACTAGTCGTGGAAGTACTCCCCGTTGAAACATGCCACACACAACTCATTCCTCCCGATGGCCCTTTTCAGACCTTCGAGTGATAGATAGAAGAGAGAATCGGCATTGACGATCTTTTTCACCTCTTCTACATCGTGCTCTCCCGCAACGAGCTCCTTTTTCCGGGCAGTATCGATACCGTAATAACACGGAAAACGAACGGGTGGAGAATGAATTCCCACGTGGACTTCCCTTGCCCCCGCTTCTTTCAGTATCTTCACGATGATCCCCATCGTCGTTCCTCTGACGATCGAGTCATCGATCACCACCACCCTCTTTCCACGTACCACGTCTTCTATTGGAACCAGCTTTTTTTTCACAATCTTTTCCCTGTCCACGGGCATGATGAAGCTTCTTCCTACGTATCGATTCCTCATCAACCCGATGTCCAGAGGAATACCGGAAGCAGAAGAAAATCCCATCGCTCCAGAGAGTCCAGAATCGAGCACAGGGACAACGACATCTGCCTCTATTGGGTTCTCTCTGAAGAGTTCTTCACCCATCCTGTAGCGCGCAAGATGGACGCTCCGGTCAAGAAAATGACTGTCCGGCCTTGCAAAGTAGATGAACTCGAACGAGCAAAACCTTCTTTCCTTGCTGTTGAATTTAATTCTCTCTTCGCCATTGTTCATGAAGAGCACAACGGTTCCAGGAGGAACCTCCTCTAAATCTTCCACTCCAATGGCCCTCAAAGCGGCATCTTCTGAAGCCACCACCACCCCTTCTCCGTACCTTCCATAGAACAGAGGACGGATACCGTACGGGTCTCTTGCTGCAGCGAGGAATTCTTCGTGTAGGATCAAGAGTGAGTACGCGAGCGGTACCTTTTTCAAAGCCTTGACAATAGAACTTTTGATGTCTCCTTCACTCATCGATATGAGATGGAGAAAGATCTCCGAATCCAGTGTACTTTGAAACACCGCTCCTTTACCGTGCAACAAATCCATCCACTTCTTCGCATTCGGGATGTTCCCATTGTGGGCTACCGCGAGTCTTCCCTTTCGTGTGAAAGCAACGATAGGCTGGATGTCTTCAAGGGAGCCGGCCGTTGAGTACCTCACGTGTCCTATTCCTTTTTCAGCTTCTTCCCACCTGTCTTCGGTAAGAACCGTATCCACGAGACCCTTTCCTTTTATTGTCTTGAAGCCGTCCACGACCACCCCTACACTTTCCTGTCCCCTGTGTTGAAGTCCCAGTAGCACATCGTGCAGTACGGAGAAAGCGTCTTTTACGTTCCAGACCCCTGCGATTCCACACATTTCAGATCACCTCGAAAGAGCTCCTATTTCCTTCACAGGGACGTTCACCGTGGGGGTCTTTTCAGAAAACACCAGTACCATCTGATGAGCAGATTCCACCTCTGGAAGCCTCAGACTGATCTTCAGATCAAACTCCCTGAAAGTTTCCACGTGTGTTCTTGTCAGAAGTTGGGATGAAGCAAGGATGAAGGCCCCTTCGCTTGCGAGTTTCTTTATGGCCTTCCAGAGTTCTTTTTCTCTTTCTAGATCGAAATCTTGCCAGCCAACAGCGAAGATCTTGGAAGGTTTCGGTTTCGCCACCTTCTGTGGATCCACCTTCCCGAGCATGCCCACAACGAGTGTAGGAGGTATTGGTTTTCCCTGGTACGTGTTGTAGAGTGAGGCGTTCCCGGATGCAACGGGAACGTTGGAGAACTCGCATGCATCCTTCAGGGCCGTCATCATCGCAGAAAGTCCAACTGGATCTACGTCTGGGTCACCGTAGTTCACACAGTTCGTTATGGCAAGAGGCGTGGCACCAACCGCTAGCGTTTTTCTCACGCTCTCCAGAACGGCTATGAAAGTGCCCCAGTAGGTATTCTGAAGTGCCAGATCTGCTCTGCTGTGTGTGACAAGGGAGTATCCTTCGTTTTTCTTGATCCTCATGACCGCTGCTCCAAACCCGGGAGGGAGCACAGTGTCTGTTCCCACCATGTGATCGTACTGCTCGAAAACCTCTCTGGCGTTCACTTCCTCGAATTTCAAAGTGTCGAACTTCGGTATCTCTCCGGGCGTGTACTCGATGATTTCTTCTTCCGGAGCATTTGCAAGAAGCTGAACGGGCACTTCCATTACAAGTTGATCTTCGTAGAGGACTCTGTAGACGGGCTCTTCTATTACCTCTGCCACCACACCACCGAAAAGGAGGTACTCTTTTGCGATTTTCAGTATGCGAGCTGCTTTCTCGGGAGAGGTGACCACTGCCATCCTTTCCTGACTTTCGCTTATGAGGATCTCCCAGGGTTCCATATCTTGCTCTCTCAGTGGTACACGGTCAAGATGCGCGATCGCTCCGAGGTTACCCCTCGCCACGAGTTCAGATGTGGCGGACAGTACTCCACCTGCTCCAAGGTCCTGTGCTCCTTCAATGAGTCCCTCTTCCACCATTCTCAGAAAGGCTTCTATGAGCATCTTCTCGGCGAAGGGGTCCCCAACCTGTATCGAAAGTTTTGTTGCCTTCTCGCCGGTGAGATCTTCTGAAGCAAAAGAAGCCCCGTGTATTCCGTCTCTTCCCGTGGCACCTCCAAAAACGACAATGACCTGACCTGGCTTGGTTGCCTTCGAGTCCACTAGCATGTCGTTTCTCACGACTCCTGCGGCGAGTACGTTAACAAGCGGGTTGTGTTCATACAGAGAAGAGATCCTGAGCTCTCCTCCCACCGTTGGAACACCTATGGAGTTTCCATAGTCCGCTATTCCCTCGATGATGCCATCTATGATCCGTGGCATGTGAAGCGAATCAAATATCGCTGTGGGGCGTGCACCCATTGCGAGGACATCTCTGATAATACCTCCTACTCCTGTTGCAGCTCCGTTGTAAGGCTCGATCGCACTGGGATGGTTGTGACTCTCTATCTTGAAGGCAATTGAATAGTAATCGTCAAGGTTCACAACACCCGCGTTCCCTTCGAAACCGGTTTTTGGGAGTCTTTTGATGTATCTTTTCGTGTGGGAGTATCCACAGTGCTCGCTCCACATGACGGAGAACGCTTGAAGCTCGACGAAGGTGGGTTCCCTTCCAAGCTTTTTTTTCAAAACGTTCAGATATCTCAACCTCATCACCTCTTCAGATAGTTGAGGATGGACTGAAAGACCTTCGCACCGTCTTCTCCACCGAGGATATTCTCAACGGCTCTCTCAGG
Source organism: Thermotoga sp. (assembly GCF_021162145.1). Lineage (NCBI taxonomy): Bacteria > Thermotogati > Thermotogota > Thermotogae > Thermotogales > Thermotogaceae > Thermotoga > Thermotoga sp. Next base: position 10,863 of record NZ_JAGGZH010000066.1, on the reverse strand, counting down.
GTGAGGCATCAGCCCAAAGATGTTTTTCTCTTCGTTAAAAATCCCCGCGATTTTCTCATCGGATCCATTCACGTCTTCAATGTAACGAAGTGCCACGTTCACCTCGTCTATCTTCACATACCTTCCAAACCCATGGGCGATTGGTATTCTGATCCTCTCACCAGGGGTGAAGGCGTTTGTGAAAGGAGAGTTCACATCCTCAACGACAAGATCAACCCACTTACAGATAAACTTCCCTGAGGAGTTCTGAAGAAGGGCCCCTTTGAGCAAGCCCATTTCTATGAGGATTTGAAAACCGTTGCAGATTCCCATTATCAACTTTCCTCTTTCCGCTGCTTTCCTGATCTCGGAGGCGATCTTCTCTCTTGCAGCAACCGCGCCGGGACGCAAATAGTCTCCGTAAGAAAAGCCACCAGGAAGGATGATCAGCTCATAATCGCCGAGTCTGTCATTCAACCCTACAAACCTGGGTTCGAATCCGTTTATTTCGAGGGCGTGGTAAGCGTCCCTGTCGCAGTTGGAACCCGGATAGACCACAACACACGCCTTCGGTCTCACAGCTCTCTCACCTCATACTCTTCAACGACGGGATTCACCAGGAGATCTTCACATGCTTTTTTCACGATCTCGAAAGCCTTCTTCCTATTTTCTGCCTCCACCTCCAGATGAATGGATTTTCCCAGTCTCAGCCTCTTCACGGGCAGGTTCTTTTCTTCTCTCAAAACACGTTCAATCGTCTCTCCACGTGGATCTCTGACGTTGCTTCTGTACTGGACATCTACTGCGAACTTAAAGATCGGCAAAGTTCAAGCACCTCCCTGTACTTTTTCATGGGATCACCAAGGTTTCTTCTGTACACGTCTTTGTCGAAGATTTCACCCTTTTTTCTCAGTCTGAAGGTATCGGGTGAGATCTCATCGCCTAAAACAACCTCACCGTTTTTATCGAGTCCGAACTCGTATTTTATGTCCCAGAGCTCGAATCCTGATTTTTCGAAGAACTCCTTCAGACTCAGCGTGGCCTTCACGGCTGTCTTCTTCATCTTCTCTGCCTGATCTTTCGTTGCTATTCCCAAAATTTCCAGATGGTCCACACACACCATTGGATCGTGTCTTTCATCGTCCTTTATGAAGAATTCAACGAGGGGAACTGGTAGATCTTCTCCTTCAACTCCTCCGTATCTTCTTACAAAAGAACCTGCTCTCTTCAGTCTCACAACCACTTCAAGGGGGAACATCTTAAGAGGAATGGCTTTCAGAGTCCGTGGAGGGATGTATTCGATGAGGTGGGTTCTGATGCCTTTTTGGGAGAGGTATTTCATGAGAATCGCTGTTGTTTCTGCGCAGATAGAACCTTTGTTGATCATCACGTCGTGCTTCAATCCGTCGCCAGCTGTTATATCGTCTTTGAACTCAATGAGGGCGTGATCTCCAGCGATCTTAACAATTTTTGTCTTACCTTCGTAATGCACACACTCGCCTCCCCGCCCTTTTTGAAGATTCTATACTCACATCATGAATGGAAATTACATGGGAAGTAAACTCTTTGAAAAAAACAGAAAAACGGGAGCAAGGCTCCCGCTTCTGGTCGGGGAGGCGGGACTTGAACCCGCGACCTCCAGATCCCGATTCTGGCGCTCTGGCCGTCTGAGCTACTCCCCGTGTTCTCTGTTATTATAACATAGGGTTCCAGACTGGACAATCGTTTAACAACCATTCCCCTTGACTTTTAATACTCCTACTGTATAATTCGAAAAGCGTAAAAAAATTTTGCAGGGGAGTGGAGATCGTGGACTTCAGGTACATCTTGAGGGTACACATCGATGAGGCGTCTGCACAGTCTATTCTTCAAAACAGCAAGATTCAGAGACACGTGGAGAGGACTGGAGACGAGCTGTATTACGATAACGCTCTGGTGATCGCCACCAAACCTGGCAACGACATCGACGAAGAGCTCATTTCGATGGTGATAAACGCATACGGAAAACCTGCAAAGGCAGAAGGCTACCTCGTGGTCAACGGAAAAGAAAGAAAGATCTTCGATGGCTTCCTCGATCCAAGAAAGCCTCTTTCCATTCATCAGGCAGGTGCTGACCGGAGAACAGAAAGAGAGGACGAATACGAGGATGAGTTTGAAGAAGAGGAAGAAGAATACGATCTTTTCAACGAGGAAGATTTCTACGATGAAGAAGATGAAGACTTCTATGACGAAGAAGAGGAATATTGAGGTGATATTTTGGAGAGGGTGGGAATAGTAGGGCTTCCAAACGCCGGAAAGTCTTCGCTTTTCAACTTTTTGACCGACAACAATGTTCCGGCAGAAAGCTTTCCTTTCTGTACCATAGAACCGAACGTGGGAATCCTCGGGGTTCGTGATGAACGGGTGGAGATCCTCGCGAGGAACGAGGGTTCCAGAAAAGTAGTACACCCTTTCGTGGAGATCGTTGACATAGCCGGCCTTGTCAAGGGGGCCAGCAAAGGAGAAGGGCTGGGAAACCAGTTCCTCGACCACATAAGCAAAGTGGATGTCATAGCACACGTAGTACGGGTATTCGAGAGTAAAATGGTCTCTCATCCCTATCAAAGTGTGGACCCGAAAAGGGACATAGAAATAGTGGAGACCGAACTCATACTGAAGGATCTGGAGACCGTTCAAAAACGTCTTGAAAAGAGAGTGAAGATAGCTCGGGCCGGTGACAGGGATGCTAGAAGAGAGGTAAAGCTCCTGCAAGCTCTCCAGGAATTTCTCTCTCAGGGAAAGAGGGCGTCGAGGTTTCCGAGGCGTGACGAATTCGAAGAAAACGTGATACGCTCCCTTTTTCTCCTGACCGACAAGCCCCAGATCTTCGTCTTCAACGTTGACGAGCTGAGTGATGAAAGAAAAAAGCTAATAGAAAGTACAATTGAGGAAAAAGGTGAGGAATACATTATAATAAACGTGAAGCTCGAGGAAGAGTTAAAAGCGCTCCCGGAGGATGAAGCAGAACTCTTCAGAGCTGAGTACAACCTTTCGGGTGATAAGAAGAAGGAGTTTTTCGAAAAGGTCCTGAGATTGCTCGATCTTGTGAGATTTCTCACCGCTACACAAAACGAAGCGAGGAGTTGGACCATGAAGAAAGGTTCCACCGCTTACGAAGCGGCTGGGTTGATACACACAGACATGCAGAGAGGTTTTATAAAAGTCGAAGTCATTCCCTTCGAGAGATACCTCGAATATGGATCCCTCAAGAAAGCTCGTGAAGCCGGCGCTGTGGAGACGCACGGGAAAGATTACATCGTAAGAGAGGGGGATGTGATCCATTTCCTATTCCGTGCTTGATATCTGGAAAATCTTTCGAAGCACGCCGTTCACAACGGCGGTTGTCTCATTTCTGGTGGCGCAGTTCATAAAGTTTCTGATCAAAAGAGACGTGAAGATGTTAAAGAGCTACGGAGGTATGCCCAGTGGACACGTTGCCACCGTGTCAGGTCTTGCGTGGTCGCTTGCCCGGAGCACAGGGTTCGACTCTCCCTACACATCGATTGCCTCTATATTCCTTGTGATCATATTCATGGATGCCATCGTCTTGAGACCAGCGGTGAAAAAGGATCTTGGACACAGCTTTCTTGAAGCACTTGCAGGATTAGGCCTAGGTATGTTCATAGCCCATCTCTTTCCAGCCCGGCTTCATCTCTGGTGAGGTGAAGAGATGAAAGAGTACAGGATAAGGCCAAGAGAAGTGAATCTTTCGTTTCTAGAAGATCTCGACGAAGAACAGAAAAGAGCAGTTGTTGAATCGGAAGGAAGAAGTATCGTGATAGCAGGACCGGGATCTGGGAAGACACGTGTCATCACTTACAAGATAGCTTACCTTCTGGCGAACGGTGTGGACCCTTCCAGGATTCTTTTGGTCACATTCACAAGAGCCGCCGCGAGAGAGATGGTCGAACGAGCCAGGGCAGTGACAGGAAGAGAACTTTCCGAGATGCTCGCTGGAACGTTTCACCACGTGTGTAATCATTTTTTGAGAAAATACGCACCGTACGTTGGGCTGGAGAGAAATTATTCTATTCTGGACAGAGAAGATGCAGAGAGTCTCATGAGACACGCAAGAAGCAAGTTCTTGGAAAGAAAGGGAAAAGAAGAAAGAAGACACTTTCCTCAACCTTCCGTCTTGATGGCCATATACTCCTACATGAGAAACACTCTCAAATCCTTGAGGGAAAGTATCGTAGTGAAGAACCCAAAATTTCTGGACTTCAAAGAGGAGATAGGAGAGATCTTTGAACTTTACGAGCAGGAAAAACGTTCTCAAAATGTGGTAGATTACGAAGACCTCCTTTTTTATGTTTACAAGCTCTTCGAGGAACACAGGGAAGTACGTGATAGGGAAGCGGAGAGGTTTTTCTGGATCCTGGTGGATGAATTTCAGGACACGAACTTCGTCCAATACAAGATGGTCGAACACCTGTCCTCTAGACACGAAAACGTCCTTGCGGTAGGAGATGACGCGCAGAGCATCTACTCCTTCCGGGGAGCCAGGTACGAAAACGTGGAAGATTTCATCAAAGTTCCGGGCACGAAGATTTTCAAGATCCAGACAAATTACAGAAGCACTGAAAGCATCGTGAAGTTCATAAACGCAATGCTTCCAACCAAGTCCGTTCCAAAGGTACTAAAACCAGTGAGGAAAGACGGTATGAAACCAGTTGTTGTTAAGACGTGGGATAGATACGAGGAAGCAAGGTTCATCTCTCAGAGAATTCTGGAGCTCTTCGAAGAGGGATTCAAACCCGAAGAGATAGCGGTACTCTACAGATCACATTCGCATTCTCTGGAGCTTCAAATGGAACTGGCAAGAAGCAGAATAGATTTCAGAGTGCTTTCGGGACCGAGGTTCACTGAAAGTGCCCATGTGAAGGATGTTCTTTCTTTTCTGAGGATTGTTCAGAATCCTAGGGACAAATCCGCTTGGTTGAGAGCCGCAAAGCTCTTTTATGGCATTGGTGATAGGACAGCATCCAAAATAGCAGATCTTGCGAGCGCATACGTGGAGGAGGAATTGGATCCCTTCGATGAACTGAAAAAGGTGAACTTCTCTGGTGAGTACAGCAGGTTCATCGAAGTACTCGATCGCCTGAGAAAACTCAGCATGCCCGGAGAGATGATAGAGCACGTCCTCACATCGTTTTATTCCGAATATCTTGAGGCGAGGTATCCTGACTTCCGTGAAAGAGAGATGGACATAGAAAGATTGATTGAGATCGCCTCCCGATACACGAGCCTTGAAACGTTTCTGACCGACCTTGCAGTAACGGAGGATGTTGAAATTCAAAGAGAGGTCTTTCAGAAGGAAGGGAAGGTTACTCTCACCACGGTTCATCAAGCAAAAGGTCTCGAGTGGAGGGTTGTTTTCGTCATCTCCGTGAATCCGGGGGACTTTCCAAACTACTTTGCGATCTCAGAAGGAAACCTTGACGAGGAAGAGAGGATCTTCTACGTGGCCATCACACGGGCAAAAGAGCAACTCTACATTTCTTACCAGATCACGGGCACCTCGTATCCTTATCGCGGAAACAGATTCATCATGAGAAGTGGGGAGAACTTCATTGACAAAATCCCGTCTGAGCTCGTAGAGACGTGGGAAGTAAGGTGATTTTGAAATGAAACCAGTGGATTATCAGAAGAATCTGCAAAAGATCATCGAAATTCGTGAAGAAATAAAGAACGTTCATCCATTTCTTGAAAAGATCTTTCCAGTAGCGATCGTCACAGATGGAAGCTTCTTTGTTTTTGAATTCAATCCCGAAGAGAGAAGGTTTTTTCTTGTCCGGAAATTCCCTGCGAAAATGGAAATTCCGGAAAGTTTAAGAGCAGCTTTTCCGCTCGATTTCTACGCTAATAGAATTGCCTGTGTGGTTACACCGGATGTCTTCGATTCTCTCGAAGACTACACCGCTGTCTTCCATGAGTTTATCCACTGTCAACAGTGGGAAATCTGCGAGTTAAAACTCAAACAAAGACTGAAAGTAGCTCAAGAAGCGGTGAGAAGGGGCGATTACATGTGGGAATTAGCTTATCCTTTTCCCTATGAAGATGAAGTTTTCAGCAAGGCCTACTCCCGATTCCTAAAGGCTCTGGAATACGGCGATTCAGCTAGTGTTCATCGATGCCGCGGGCAGCTGAGGGATACTCTGGGTGAAAAGGACTTCGAGTATATGGTATGGCAGGAGTGGAAAGAAGGATTTGCGCGTTACATCGAAAATCGAATCAGAAAGAGACTTGGCCTCACCGAGAACCATTCTGGTCTTAAAAAACCCTTCTGCAGAACAACATTTTATGAAGGAGGAGCAAGATTGATAGAGTTTTTCATCGCAAAGGAGCCAGAGTTGTCGGTAAATATAGAAGATTTATTCAACAGGATGATGTATTTCTAAGAAAACAACAGACATTTTTCGGTATGTTAACACCCCTTGACAGAGGGGTAATTTTTTGTTATCATCCATATGTAGAAAATTTTCTTTACAACGGTGATATGAGAAAAACTTTTTCAAGGGGGTGTTCATGGTGAGAAAGTGGTTGTTTTTCATGGTGCTTCTGGTGGTTGCGGGTGTCATATTCGGTAAGGTGAACTTCGCTTCCACACAGATGACACCGGCGGCGGAAAGGGAGTTCATGCTCAACAAGCTCACAGAATTTTCGAAGTCTTCCGGCATTGATGTGGAGTTTCTCAACTTTGAATATCCACAGCTTTTCAGCAGACTCCAGGCGGAAATCAGAGCGGGAAGGAACACGTTGAATCTTGTGGCAGATCTTCAGGGGAATCTTTACATTATGGCATCCGAAGGACTTCTGAGTGACCTCAAAGATCTCAAGTTCGAGGGGAAGACTTTCATTGAAACTCTTGAGAAGTTCGCCTACGTCAACGGTGAAAAGATTTTCGTTCCCTGGCTTCAGGCAACGTACGTGATGGCCATCAACAAAAAAGCGTTCGATTATCTGCCGCGTGGGCTGTCCAAGGATGACGTGATCAAAGGAACGGAGAAATGGACCTACGAAGCTCTGCTCGAGTGGGCGAAGAACATCTACGAGAAAACAGGCCAGCCTCTTCTTGGTTTTCCAATCGGACCAAAAGGTCTCTGGCATAGGTTCCTCCACGGTTACATCTATCCTTCCTTCACGGGAGCTCAGGCTCTGAAATTCGACAGCGTGAGAGCCGTTGAGATGTGGAACTATCTGAAAGAACTCTTCAAATATGTTCATCCCGCGAGTTCCACTTGGGATGGTATGGCAGATCCTCTCTTGAGAGAAGAAGTGTGGATTGCATGGGACCATACAGCAAGACTCAAACCTGCCATCGTTGAAAAACCAGATGACTTTGTTGTTGCTCCTGTTCCCAGGGGACCGATGGGCAGAGGATACATAATTGTACTTGTGGGACTTGCTATTCCTAAGGGAGCAGATTTCGAAGAGCCTGCGAAAGTTATAGACTATCTCACTTCTCCGGAGATGCAGGTTGAAATTCTGAAGAATGTGGGATTCTTCCCCGTCGTCCAGGAAGCGGTTGGTGCAGTGCCAGAAGGTGCTCTCAAAGTGCTCGCTGAAGGTGTGATAAACCAGGCTGCCACGAAGGATTCCATCGTGTCTTTCATACCGAGTCTGGGACCAAAGAGCGGAGAGTTCACCGAGACCTACAGGATGGCGTTCACAAGGATCGTCTTCCAGGGTGAGGATCCAGCGAAGGTAGTGAAAGAGCTCGGTGAGCGGATCAGACAGATGTTCAAAGAAACGGGAGCGGAACTACCAGAACCGGACGCCAGTCTCTTCTGAGAACACGGGGTGGGGGTCCCCACCCCTTTTCCGGGGGTGTGTTATGAGAGGAAAATGGATTCCTTTTCTCCTCATACTGCCTGCTGTTCTCTATCTTCTTCTTTTGATGGGATATCCACTTCTTGAAACGTTCAGACTTGCTTTCACAAGTGATGAGGGTATATTTGGGAATTTCAAAAGGCTTATGGAGAGTGGAGAATTCTGGAACAGTCTGAAAAACACTCTTCTTCTCACGGTAGTAATCGTTCCTCTTCAATTGGTTCTCGCCTTAGGACTTGCTCTTTTTGTGAATAAAAAATTCAAAGGATATACAACAATACTCTATTTCATAGCAATTCCGCTTGCTTTGAGTGATATAACAGCAGCCCTCATGAGTTACACTATCTTTTCACCGAACGGTTATCTCAACAAAATTCTCATGAATTTGGGGTTGATAGAGAGACCCATGTATTTCTTCGGTTATCTCTTCAAAACAAGAGAATTTTGGGTAATCGCTTTGACGGAAATTTGGAGGGCAACTCCTCTTGTGTTCATCATCATTCTTGCAGGGCTCCAGTCGATAAATAAAGAATATCTGGAAGCGGCAGAACTTTTTGGTTTCTCGAAGTGGAAGAGATTCACAAAAATCATTCTGCCTCTCCTCAAACCATCCATTATGTCAGCACTCCTTTTGAGGACTCTCTTTGCGTTTCAAATATTTGGCGTTGTTTGGCTTCTTGCGGGAAGGGACATCCCGGTTCTGGCCGGTGAAACTTACTACTGGTACACCTTTATGAACGATCCGAGGATGGCTAGCGCTTACGCCCTGGTGATCGCCCTCGTTACGATCATCGTTAGCTGGTTCTACATAACATTCCTCAGAGCAAGACACTTGGAGGGGGCACAATGATGAGGAGATTTTTCATCGTTTTTCTATCTGTGATCGTATCTCTGTGGTTTTTAACCCCAGTGTTCTTCATCGTTCTCGCCTCACTCACACCTTCATCGGACTATTACGATCCGCACAGGATATTTCCAAGTAGTCTTACCCTCGATCACCTCTACAAACTCTTTGTCACACTGGGAGGTGGAAAGGCAACACTGGTCAGCATCCAAGTGGCTCTCGTTTCGATAGGGATTTCGTTCCTTTTAGGGCTTCCTGCTGGATACGCTCTCACAAGGTACATCTTTCCGGGAAAGAACATCATCAGACTCTCCATGCTCATGACAAGATCGATTCCTCTCATCGTGGTTGCGGTTCCTCTCGTGGTCCTCTATATGAGGCTCAATCTCGCGGACACCACACTTGGTGTGGCATTGGCGCATGCTTCAATGATACTGCCCTTTGTTGTACTCATCACTTCCAGCGTGTTCTCTGGAATCTCCGTTGAGTACGAAGAAGCAGGAATGGTTTTTGGACTGAGCAGATTCCAGGCCTTTGTGAGGATCACACTTCCTCTTGCACTTCCTGGACTTGCTGCTTCTGCTATATTTGCCTTCATCATGTCTTGGAACGAAGTTTTCGCTTCCTCAATTTTGACGCTCACGAACAGAACCCTTCCTGCGCATATATTGAACACCGCCATGGCATCACCTGACTATTTCAAGTTCGCCGCGGGAACGATAATGGCAATCCCTGCTATGGTCTTTATATTCTTCATAAGGAAGTACCTTGTGAGCATGTGGGGCATCACCTTAAAGTGAGAGGTGATAGAAATTGGCGCAGGTGAGAATAGAAGGGGTGAAAAAATACTTTGGGAACGTGAAGGCACTCGACGGAATTGATCTCACTGTGAACGAAGGAGAGTTTCTCGTCTTGCTGGGACCCTCTGGTTGTGGTAAGACTACTCTCTTGAGATGTATAGCCGGACTCGAGCAGGTAACAGCGGGAAGGATATTCTTCAACGACCATGAGGTGACGAATCTTGCACCAAAGGATAGAAATATCTCAATGGTTTTCCAGAGCTACGCGGTGTGGCCCCACATGAAGGTTAGAGACAACATAGGATACCCCCTCAAACTCAAAAAAATTCCAAAAGAAGAGATCGAAAGAAAAGTAAATTGGGCGGCGGATCTTCTTCACATATCGGAACTTCTCGACAGGTATCCTGCACAGCTTTCAGGTGGTCAGAGACAGAGGGTTGCTGTTGCCCGCGCAATCGTTCACGAACCTGAAGTACTTTTGATGGATGAACCCCTCTCCAACCTGGACGCACTCCTTCGTGTGAAAATGAGAAGCGAGTTGAAGAAACTTCAGGAGAGGATCGGCGTTACCACCATCTATGTGACTCACGATCAGACGGAAGCGATGACGATGGGAGACAGGATCGCTGTGATGAATCAGGGAAGGCTCCAGCAGGTGGGAACACCTTCCGAGATATACCATCATCCTGTGAACATGTTCGTTGCAGGATTTGTGGGCTCTCCGCAGATGAATTTCCTGGAGATGGAAGTGAAATCCCAGGGAACGAAGATCTTTCTCCAGAAAAATGGTATATCGATTCCTGTAGAGACCGATCCAAAGATCGCAAAAGTCGTTTTCGGTATTCGCCCCGAGAACGTTTATCTGGAGGAGAAACCAAACACCATCAAACTGGAGGGAGAAGTATACTTTGCTGAAAAGCTCATGTCGGATACGATACTCCACCTGAACATTGGAGATGAAAAAATCGTTGCAAAGATTCCCGGCGACGTTGATTTCAAAAGTGGGGAAAAGATCGGATTCTTCATAGATCTTGGAAAGATACGTCTCTTCCATCCAGAGACGGGAGAGAGACTCTCATGAAAGCAAAGGTGATTGTTCACAATCACTGGGACAGAGAATGGTTTACCACATCGGAGGTGACCTCCCGCTGGCTGGGGGAGGTCTTTTCCAAAGTGAAAACTCTCTCTGAAAAGAATCCGAACTTCATCTATGTGATGGATGGTCAGACCGCTGTGATCAAAGACCTTCTCACGGTAAACCCGGAGGTGGAAAAAGATCTTAAGAAACTCGTTGAGAAAGGAAAACTACTGATTGGACCTTACTATACGCAGATAGACTGGAGAATACCGAAAGAGTCGTCCATACTGAAG
>NZ_JAGGZH010000065.1 GCF_021162145.1 Thermotoga sp. | reverse complement strand
ATATATAACATTCCTCGGGGATTCTTTTGCAGCTTCAAAATTTAACCTTGCCCATTCTACAGGGTACCTGTTATGAAACTCAACAGCGGTTGAATTTTCAAGGGCAGCATCCAGAGGTAGGTACTCTCCAAAATCAGCCATCCATCCATCCATTCCTATAGATATCATGTTGCCTATTATGATGGATTTGTACCATTCAAAAGCGTGTGGATTACTTAAATCTACAAGGCCAGCTGGAAAGGTTGTAACGATGATGTCATAAATGGTACAATCTTTCCTTTTAACTAGGTAGCCTTTTTCTGCTGCTTCTTTGTACAATTTCCCATCTTTGATCAAAAAAGGATTTATGTAGCCTAAGAAATGTATACCACTTTCTCTCCACTTTTGGATGTACTCTGGAAGGTTGTGATAATCCTTTTCATCATACTCCCAGTTCCAGTACACTTGCCTTCCAAACTTGGTGTATATTTTTCCAGACCAATCTTGACACCAGACAGCATGAAGAGGTATGTTCCATTTCTTTGCAGTTTGTATTGTGTTCTCTACATTTTTTACTCCCCCCTGGGAGGCCAACCATATACCAAACATCCAATCTTCGTATTCAAAGGTGTTACTGAAGAGCTCGTAGAACTTTTTTATCATTTCTTCCATCGTTCCTTCAATGAGGATAATACCGCATCTGTTGTTCCATATCTCGAAAGAAGCATTAGTTCTTAGATTGACCAGTATTGGAGAAAAGGTTTTGAAAACAATTCCATATCCCTTGTTCGAAAAGAAAACAGGTTGAGGGAAATATGTAGTGTACCAACTGCCTCTTACTCTTTTCAAAGCTGCAAGGAGGGATATCATGTTTCTTCCTCTGCCAACACCTTGTTCCTGGACAAATATGGGGAACTTTTTCCCTGTCAAGTTCAGTTCATTATACTGTTCTCCCCCTCCGAAAATACATTCATCATCCTCCAATTCAATTTCCAGTATCAGTCTGTTGGTTGCTTCACTTGAAGAGTGAATCTCAATCTCCAAAGGTTCTCTAGAGACAATCTTAATGCTCCCTTTAAATGGTTTTCTTTCTTTCAAGGATGACCTTATGAAGAAGTGTCCATGATGATCTTTGATCTTATCTTTTCCAACACCTTCCCAGACATTATTTGAGGAAAAAAGGATGCGGTCATTGATTTTCACAGAGAACTTATCTTCGAATAGTTCACAAGAGATCATCACCTATCACTCTCCAACCTCTCATTTTTGAGAATCCTACAAGGGATTTAGCAAAAGATCCATATCCAATGACAACATGATGAGGAAGACCATTTTCCACAACTGTGTTAACAACTTTTAATGGATCTTTTACCTTGACTCTTACATACGTTCCTTTCAGTTCCTGATCTGTAGGAATAGCCTCGCCCTCTGTTACAAAAAGGGTCCACTTCCCTTCTGTATAATCGACACGAGCAATAGTTACATGTCCTGGTTTCAGGACAAAATCTGTAGTGACGCCTTTTCCACCTGCAAAGTAAGTTTCCAAAGATTTTTTGGACTTTCCATCCCATAGGTTATGGGGAGCAACACCGCAGTGCCACATCAAGAGAGCCGATTCTTCTTCTATGATCTGGCTGATATCTGAAAGGTAAACATCTTGACAACCTATTGCTTTGAACATCAGCATGGTAATCGCTCCTAAGATATCTCCTTCACAGCTTAGAATGGCTCCTTGAGCCATATTCCAAGCCATAGCTGCACATGGTGATATACCGTAATGAAAGACAAACTCTGGCCAACATCTGATGGCTAATGCGTCAAAATTTCCTGTTTCCATGATTCTTCTCAAGGAAATTGCCAGGTTGGCAACTTTCTTTTTCTTCTCTTCGGAAATCTTGCTAGTATCATAGACTCTTTCTATTTCCTGTTTCACTGATTCCAAAGAGTTAGAGTCCATCGCTAAACCAAAAACGGTCTCCAGTGATATGTGTTCAATCATAATGCCAAATTCTTTAAAGAGCAGAGGTTCATAAACATCGACATTTATGAAGGTCTTTGCATGACCTCCAACAAGTCCTATTTTCGCTTTTTCCAGTGCTTTATTAATCTTTAGAATGTCGAGCCATTCTTTGAATTTTTCCTTAAAATGGGTGCTCTTTGAGAGACCGTACACGAAATTGATGTCTCTTCTACCAATCTTCTTCAGATTAGAAACATCCAGATGTGCCCCTACCAAGGAATTCAATCTCACTCTTCCTTCTGAAGAATAGGGCAGCTCGGGAACTGCCCAGCAAAGAATTGGTACATTTGGAAATTCTTTGGAAAGAAAAAGAGCAATATCTCCAAGATGAAACGTGGCACTCATTATCACTATACCGTCTATATCTTCTTTTTGAACACGACTCAGAAACGACACTAAATTTTCTGTGTATTCTATGACATCCGGTGGTGTAATCCACGTTATTTCCTTGTACTCCTTCAAAGATTGCAATTCCTCATTGAAAATTCTTTTTCCTTCACTCACTTCATATGTACTTCTAACAGCAGGTATCAGCAACAAATTGAGCATAAACATCACTCCTTCAAGTCAAATATCGCTGTTTTTATCTCCGTCATCTCTTCTATTGCGAATCTGATACCCTCCCTTCCAATTCCACTTTCTTTGTAACCTCCATACGGCATAAAATCTGCTCTGTATCTGGGGCCTTCATTTATGAGAACGCCACCGAATTCTAATGTCTCAATGGCTTTAAACGCCTCCTCTATCTTTGAAGTGAAAACACCCGCTTGAAGTCCGTATTTTGTCGAATTAGCTTCTGCAAGGGCATCTTCGAAGTTTTCAAACGAGTTGACAGCTACTGCCGGTCCAAAAAGTTCTTCTGTCATTATTTTGGTATCTTTTGGCACATTGAGCAAAACAGTTGGTTGGATCAATGTGTAATCTCTTTTGCCTCCAGTAGCAACTTTTGCACCTTTTTCCACTGCTTCTTTTATCCAGTTCTCTACTCTGATGGCGTTATCTTCATCTATCACTGGGCCCATATCGGTGTCTTCTTTCATAGGATCGCCTACTTTTATTTCCTCTACCTTCTTTACAAGCAGATTCACAAATTCCTCGTACACAGATTTGTGGACATAAACTCTCTGAACAGAAATACAAACCTGACCCGCCTGAGAAAATCCTCCAGATACAGTTGCTTTTACTGCTTTTTCAATGTTTCCGGTTTCTGCTACTATAAGAGGACTGTTTGAACCAAGTTCCAGTGCTACTTTCTTTAAACCCGCATCTTGCATGATCTTTTTCCCCACGGGCACGCTTCCTGTGAAACTGACCATTCTTATTCTTTCATCTTTAACTATTGAAGTACCCACTTTTCCTCCTGGACCGGTAATTATGCTCAAAGCTTCAGCAGGCATACCTGCTTCAAGTAATATTTCTCCCAGGATCAAATTTGTAAGAGGATCTTGTGTGGGAGGTTTTATCACGACTGCATTACCTGCTGCTATAGCAGGACCTATCT
>NZ_JAGGZH010000064.1 GCF_021162145.1 Thermotoga sp. | reverse complement strand
CTTGTAATCATCACGTTCCACAACGAATTCCGCTGGTACTTTCCTCTTAGCCATTTTCTCCCTCCAATGCCACCCGTACTTTCTCGGTGGATTTGAGCACACCTACGACGGGATCTCCCGCTTTGGGAGCCCACACTTCATCTGGATCTGGGCAGACAACCCTTATAGCAGATTCTTCAGAAGCTATGTAAAGGAAATCGTCCTTCGTAGCCGCGACCAGGGGTCTGAGCTTTATTCTGTCGTTCAAACCCATCATCATATTGTTGTTTGCCACGATGATGGCGAAGGGACCGTTGAGGAGTGCTCCACCGTAGTTCATCCTCAGAGCAGTATAGAGCTTTCTTTCTTCTTCCGGCATGAGGTCTATATCCTTCCAGAGTGGAGCAGCGAGTATCTTAGCGGTGAGTTGTGGGCTGTATCCAAATCTTCTCATGAACAGATCCACCAGGTAAGCTACCACTTCGGTGTCTGTCATAAGGGTACACTTGTAACCGTAAGCCTCTAGAAACCTTCTGTTTATGCCGTACGAAGAGATTTCTCCGTTGTGTACAACTGTCCAATCCAGTATTCCGAAAGGATGCGCACCACCCCACCATCCAACCGTGTTCGTTGGAAATCTGTTGTGAGCTGTCCATATGTATCCTTTGTACTCGTCGATTCTGTAGAAATCTGCTATATCTTCTGGGAAGCCCACGCCTTTGAACACACCCATGTTTTTTCCACTGGACATGACGAAAGAACCATCTACTTTCTCGTTTATAAACATCACCGTGTCGACTATGAAGTCTTCTTCAGTCATGCCCTCTGGTATGCTCTTTGGCTTCAGGAAGTAGCGCCACAGTATGTGGACTTCTTTGATGTGGGGATTCCTTCTGGTGGGGATGGGTTCGCTTTCGATGATTTCGTAGTGGGATTTTATATACTCTTCTGCATTCCTCTTGTCCAGTTCACTGTTGTAGAGCATGTGAAAACAGTAAAAGTCTTTAAGTTCCGGATATATACCATAGGCAGCATAACCCGCTCCAAGACCATTTCCCCTTTCTCGCATGAGAGCCATCGTTTCAACTATTACGCTTCCGATAAATCTTTTGCCAGACGTGTTCATTATTCCAGATATACCACAGGCGGATGGAACCTTGAAGTCTTTGTCGGGTATCAGACGAGGGAGGTTGTAGGACAAGGCGTTCACCTCCTAACGAGAAGAAAGCATGAATATAAAATCTTGTGTATAACATTTATACCATATCAAAGATCTTCTTGCAAGAAACGTAGCATAAATTTTTCATTTGAGAAATGTGGGGTGAGATCGTGAAAAACACCCGTAATTATTCCAAATACGGCATAAAAATAAAAATGATGTGTGGGTACAAAAAAACAGGGGATACGAAGTATCCCCTGCTCTGGCTGGGAGGGGAGGACTCGAACCTCCACCAGCGGATCCAGAGTCCGCCGTCCTACCGTTAGACGACCTCCCAAACTCCTGCGCTTCAAATTATACACCAAAGGTAGGGAGATTTCAAGAGAAAAGACTTACACACTTTCTTCACATTCGAACTGGTAGAATCTTTCAGGAATCAAAGTACTGAGGTGATGAGGATGAGGGTACTTCTGGTTGAAGATGAAAAGGACCTCGCGAATTTGATCGCTGAGGCTTTGAGGAGAGAAATGTTTACAGTCGACGTCTGCTACGACGGTGAAGAGGGAATGTATATGGCTTTGAACGAAACCTTCGACGTGGTAATTCTGGATGTCTTACTTCCTATTCATGATGGCTGGGAAATCCTTAAGGCCATGAGGGAAAAGGGTATAAACACACCTGTTTTGATGCTCACGGCTCTTTCGGATGTGGAGTACCGTGTGAAGGGTCTCAACATGGGAGCCGACGATTACCTCCCAAAGCCTTTCGATCTCAGAGAGCTCATCGCTCGAGTGAAAGCTCTGGTCAGAAGGAAAACGGAGAACAAAAACATGAAGCTGGTCTGTGGAGATCTGATTCTGGATACGGCTACCAAGAAAGCCTTCAGAGGAGGAAGGGAGATATCTCTTACAAGGAAGGAGTACCAGATACTGGAGTATCTCATGATGAACAAAAACAGAGTGGTTACAAAGGAGGAGTTACAGGAGCACCTCTGGAGTTTTGATGACTCTGTCTTTTCTGATACGCTCAGGAGTCACATAAAAAATTTGAGAAAGAAGATAGACAGAGGTTTCAAAAAGAGCATCATCCACACGGTGAGGGGAATCGGTTATGTTGTCCGTGACGAATGAGAAAAGGGCTTTCAGGAAAACTCATCTCATATGGACTCTCATCTTTACGCTTTCTATTGTCTTTGTTGTCGCGGCAGCCGCGGGTGCCGTTTTCATCGTGGAGAAGAACAGAATCACCAGGCAGTTCGACGGTGACCTGATAAAAACAGCAGAGTTCATCGAAAGAAGACTCAAAGCACCCGGAATGATGAAGATGCTCCGTATGATGGGAGGATTGAATCCCATATTCGTTCCTCGCGGGGAGGCTTTCCAGTTTCTATTTCCATCGGGTGAGGTGTTTCTGGAAGTCGGTGAACAGTTAGATACCCCTGAAGTACCTGTAAAGGAAGGGTTCTCCACAGAAGGAAACTACAGGGTGTTCACAAAGAGGATCGATTTGGGAGACACTGTCATCTTTCTGAGAGTGGGAAGAGACATATCGGACCTTATGGAGCGTAGTAGGAGGCTTCTGTCCATGTATCTTCTTTTGCTTGTTCTCACGGCGGGAAGTGCCTGGATATTCGGGTATTTTATTTCAAGACTGGCACTGCTTCCCGTGAGAAATGCCTACGATAGTTTAAAGAGGTTTTCGATGGACGCTTCTCACGAGTTGAAAACACCTCTTTCCGTTCTGAAAACCAGCCTCGATGTACTAAAATACCAGGAAAACGTGCCTGACGAAGTGAAAAATAAGCTCTCGATCATGGAAAAGAACGTAGAAAAGATGAAAAAACAGGTTGAGCAGCTTCTTCTTCTTGTGAGAAGCGGTGAGACGTTCAAGAACGCTGTGAAGGAAAGGATAAACCTCAGAGAGTTCCTGGGTGAGATAGTGGAAGCGTTTGTGCCGAGAGCAGAAGCAAAGGGCCTGAAACTGAAAATCGAGTGTCCGGACAGTCTGTTCGTGGAAGTAGAAAAAGACGTCTTGAGGGTTGTGCTGGAAAACCTGATAGACAATGCTATAAAATTCACGGAAAAAGGAGAGGTGATCGTCGGTGCCCATGATGATGGCAGGTTAACGATATACGTGAAAGACACGGGACCTGGAATACCGAAGAGGGAACAGAAGAAGATTTTCGAGAGGTTCTACAGGCTTTCTCGAAACACAGAGGGATCTGGCCTTGGCCTTTCTATAGTGAAGGAACTCGCCACTAGACTGAAAGCAAAAATAATTCTGGAAAGTGAAGAAGGCAAAGGCAGTACGTTCAAGCTCATCCTTTGAGCGTGTTGTAACAATTCCTGCAGACCGCTATGTACTTTTCCTGCCCACCAACGTCGATTTCCTCTTCACCACCTGCTATCTTCAATGTGAGTGTAGCGTTGTATTCGCCGCATCGATGACAAACCGCTTTCTTCTTGATCACAGTGTCCGCGAGACTGAGTAGAAGAGAGGTTGTTTCAAAGGGATTCTGCTTATGAGTAAGATCGAGTCCTGCACAGAACACATCGATTCCTTTATCCAGAAGCTCCTTTACCACGTCGAACAGTTCGGTGTCAAAAAACTGTACTTCGTCTATAAAAACTCCTTTGGTTTTTTGATCGATGTACTCCAGTATTTCTTTGGATTTTTTTATTGCGAACGCTTCCACGCCATCACCAGAGTGAGAAACGATCATCGTTGAGTGATATCTATTGTCGATCTCCGGTTTGAAAACGGCGACTTCTTTTCTTCCCAGCCTGTATATCTCTACGAAGGAAAGAAGCTCGGTCGTTTTTCCCGAGTACATGGGACCTGTGATTACAGTCAACTTGCCTGCCATATCGATCCCTCCCAAATGATTATACCCATTGAGTTAACACATCCCCCAACATGATTGAAACATTCTCATAATTGACGCTCGCCTGGGTAGCTGATACTATTAAACCATATAAAAATTCCTCGACGAATCTCTGCCGAGAAATACAAAAAAAAATAACCAGGTTACACATGGGATTTGCACCTTCAAAAAGAATTCCAGGGCTGTGCGTTTTAAGTTCTTATTATGAAGAATTTGTTATATTAATTTTATTCACGTACAATAAATTTGTTTAGAGGAAGTGCTTTTTATGCGTAGAAGA
This sequence comes from Thermotoga sp., assembly GCF_021162145.1. Lineage (NCBI taxonomy): Bacteria > Thermotogati > Thermotogota > Thermotogae > Thermotogales > Thermotogaceae > Thermotoga > Thermotoga sp. The sequence continues at coordinate 10,775 of NZ_JAGGZH010000064.1, read as the reverse complement.
GTTCTCTTTCTACTGTTGATCCTCACCTTGATCTCTCTCAGTTTCGCCTGAAACAGAAGCACCGGCGTTGGATGGTCTTTGGATATGGTCTGGCTTCTCGTTTCTGCTGCGCTGTTCTTCTTCTTTATGCAAGCAGGCTTCGCCATGGTGGAATCTGGTTTCACTTGCACGGAGAACACGGTAAAGTGATCATGGAAAACTTCATGGACTTCTCAATCGATTCCGTGATCTTCCTCATGTTTGGATACTGGATGATGTTTGGGAAACACCCTCTCACTTTCGATCCTTCCATCAAAGAGGCTTCATCGATTTCGCGGATCCCATCGTCGTCCACTCTGTTGGTGGATGGGGCGCCATGATGGAAGCTGCCCTTCTGGGTTCTAAATTCGGAAAGTACGACAGTCAGGGTAATCCTGGACCCATTTCCGGTCACAACATTCCTCTTGCGGCACTTGGGGCCTTTATCCTGTGGTTTGGATGGTTCGGATTCAACGGAGGAAGTACCTTTGCTGGAACGAACGGTGCGATAGGGATGATCATATTGAATACCAACCTTGCTGCCGCATCGGGAGCACTGGCCATGATGATCACTGTGTGGCTTCACTTCGGAAAGCCAGGTGCGAGTATGACCATGAACGGGGCGCTTTCAGATCCCATTGCCATCACCGCACCGTGCGCTGTGGTATCTCCTGTGAGTTCTTTGATCATAGGAGCAATCGGTGGTATGATTGTCGTCTTCTCCGTTGAATTTTTCGACAAAGTTTTGAAGATCGACACCCCGTCGGTGCCATATCTGTCCACGGTGTCAACGGTGCCTGGAGAACGCAAAAAGGCTATGTAGAGACGTATCGAGGTGAAATAGAAGAAGTGAACCTTCTCAAGAAAGTAATGCTTTTGATAGCGATCAACGAAGATTTTGTTGAACCAACCATTGAGGCGATTCAAAAGGGAACAAGAGTAGGGAACATAGGAAACGGAAAAATTTTCGTTCTGGATTTACTGGACTGCATCAGAATCGGAACGGGAAAGAAGGGGTGGGAAGCCATAGGATGATGTGCCCTCAGCAGAAGAAATTCTTTCTTCCTGTCCTCTCTTCAGTGGTTGGGATTACAATTATACTATAAAAAGCCGAGGGTGTGAAGCCCCTTTGTCTATGATACAATTCCTAGAGGGTGATCGTGTGAAGGATAGATTGGTGGGGTATCTGAACAATCTGAAAATGGAGAAAAAACCAGACAATAGAGAATCCTGGGACTCCTACTTTATGCGTATAGCCAGGATGGTCAGTGAAAGATCGACCTGTGTCCATAGAAAAGTGGGTGCTGTGATCGTGAAAGACCACCGAATTCTTGCCACCGGGTACAACCAGCCCCCTTCGAAATTCCCCCACTGCAACGAAATAGGGTGTATTCGTGATGATTTGGACATAAATTCTGGAGAACATCAGGAGATCTGTTACGCACTTCATGCAGAGCAGAACGCCCTCATGCAAGCTGCCAAATTCGGTATAGCGGTAAATGGTGCCACCATCTACGTGACACATAAACCGTGTTCGATCTGTGCAAGGCTTCTGGTGAACGCAGGTATAAAGCGGGTCGTCTATGAAGAGGATTACCCGGACCCTCTGACAGACTTTTTTTTCAAACTCACCGGGGTGGAGAGTGTCCACTTTGAAGGTGAAAGGACATGAGAGTAAGAAAACTCATCTCCTATCTGAGACCAGGTAGATGGCCCAGTGTCTGGTGTCCGGGGTGTGGAAACGGAATAGTCCTGAAAGCCTTTCTGGATGCAGTGGACTCCCTATCCTTTCCAAAAGAGAAGGTGGCAGTTATCTCTGGTATTGGATGTTCATCGCGGGCAACGGGATATCTTGATTTCAACACGCTCCATACACTCCACGGAAGAGCAATAGCTTTCGCGACTGGTGTGAAGCTGGCAAAACCCGAGTTTGAAGTGATAGTCATGGGAGGAGACGGAGACATCGTATCTATAGGGGGGAACCATTTCATTCACGCCTGCAGGCGGAACATAGACATAACCGTCATTATCTTCAACAACATGATCTACGGTATGACTGGGGGACAGGTTTCCTCTACCACCCCTATTTATCACCAGACTACCACCACTCCAATGGGTTCGTTCGTGGAGCCACTCGATGTGGTTGAATTAGCCCTTTCGGCCGGGGCTACCTTCGTTGCGAGAAGTACCGTGTATCACTACGATCATCTCGTTGAAATCTTGAAGAAGGCACTCAAGCATAAAGGAATATCCGTGGTCGACGTTCTGACAAATTGTCACACTTACTTTGGAAGGTATAACGGGATGCCAGAGCCCTATCAAATGATGGAGTACCTCAAAAACAACACTTGTTTTCTCGAGCGGCCTGAGGAAGGTAAAATAAAAATAGGGATCTTCCGTGATGAAGAAAAAGACGATTTCCTGGCGGTTTACAGACGATTGACAAGACGAGAGGGTGCGATGGAATGACCGAACCCGTGTCTATCAGGATAGCGGGAATCAGTGGGCAGGGAAACATCCTGGCCGGTTTGATACTCTCAAAGGCCCTCGTTTATGAGGGAAAATGGGTTATCCAGACACAGTCTTACACAGCTCAAGTAAGAGGGGATGTGAGTTACTGTGATGTGCTGTTCGACGACAATCCCATAGATTATCCGGAAGCCGAGTACTTCGACGTTGCGTGTATGATGCACCAGAAAGCGATGGACGAGCTCTATCGTTCGATCAAAGTGAACGGAGTATTGTTGCTGGATCAAACGCTGGTGAAAAACATCCCCGATTTTGTGAGAAGGATCACCCGAAAGATACTGTTTGTCCCTGCAACGGAGAAAGCCATATCGAGTTTCAACGCCCCGTTGGTCTCTAACATGATAATGGTGGGAGTGCTTGCGAAGGTTTGCAACATAGTGAAACTGGAATCTCTGAAGAGATCGCTGAGAGATCATATAAAAAGATCTCTATGGGAGATAAACTTGAGAGCTCTGGAAATGGGTTACAACATGTTCGAAAAGCAGTTCAAGATAAAGACAGAGAGGGTGTGGAAAAGGCTTGCGGCGGGATTCGAGTAACGTTCTGAAATCTTTCAAGAACGCCTTCGAGGGTATAGAAAAGGCCTTAAAACTTGAAAGGAATCTGAAGATACATTTTTTCATCGGGATCGCCGTGGCTGTGTTCTCACTCTTTCTACCCTTAAGTGAAAAGGATCTGTTGTGGGTATACTTTGCCATTTTCTCGGTTATAGGTGCAGAATTGCTGAACACGGTTATCGAGAAGTTTCTCGATTTGTTTTTCGAGGATTACAGCGAGTCTGTGAAATTGGTGAAGGATATAGCAGCCGGGGTTGTACTTTGGTACTCCCTGTTCTCCGTGGTCGTGGGAATTCTGATACTCGGAAAGGCCCTTTTTTCATGGCCTCCATCCTTCGCAAAGTTTTTCGTCTCGGGAGTTTTGATATTCTTCCCACTATTTTCCGTCGTTGTGAGGAGGTATAGAGATGTCGGAAAAAACGATAAGAGTCCTGGTAGTGGATGACTCTGCTTTCATGAGGATGGTGTTGAAAGACATCATAGACTCTCAGCCTGATATGAAAGTGGTGGGATTTGCCAAGGACGGTCTTGAAGCGGTTGAAAAAGCCATAGCTTTGAAGCCGGATGTTATAACGATGGATGTTGAGATGCCGAACTTGAATGGCATAGAAGCCCTGAAGCTCATAATGAAGAAGGCCCCCACTCGTATCATAATGGTGAGTAGCCTCACCGAGGAAGGTGCCTCGATCACGATAGAAGCCCTCAGAAACGGTGCAGTGGATTTCATCACAAAGCCTCACGGCTCGGTATCAATGACATTCAGACAAGTTGCACCGGAACTCTTGGAGAAGATCAGGCAAGCCATGAACGTGGATCCTCGCTCGCTTCTCCTCAAGCCGAAAGTTTCATGTCTCACCATCAAAAAGCCTGTTGTGGGGGGGAAGGTAGTTGTCATTGGTTCCTCGACGGGAGGGCCCAGGTCCTTGGACATGATCATACCGAACCTTCCGAAGAACTTTCCTGCTCCGATCGTCGTGGTACAACACATGCCACCCGGCTTTACAAAATCCCTTGCAATGAGGCTCGACAATTCTTCTGAACTCGCCGTGAAAGAAGCAGAAGACGGAGAAACCCCAAAACCGGGATTCGTTTATATCGCGCCGGGGGATTTCCACCTTGGACTGAAAGCACAAAACGGCAAGATTTCGTTCTATCTGGACAAGTCTGATAAAATAAACAACGTAAGACCCGCTGTGGATTTCACTCTGGACAAGGTGGCGGAGATCTACAAGTCCAAAACGATAGCGGTCATTCTCACGGGAATGGGTAAGGATGGGACCAAAGGGGCCTTTAAAGTCAAATTCTACGGTGGAAAGGTGATAGCGGAGGACAGAGAGACGTGCGTTGTTTTTGGCATGCCAAAGTCGGTGATAGAGGAGGGATACGCGGATTACGTCCTTCCAGCGTACAAAATTCCGGAAAAGTTGATAGAACTCGTGTGAAAGGATGGGAAGGATGAAAAGAGGAATCGTTCTTCTCCTTGTTACTATGTTCGTCACTTATGGCCTGTCATCTTATTTTCTGGTTCACTACAAGGTTCAGAAGAACGACACCCTGTACAGTATCTCTCTGAACTTCAGTGTTTCTCCCTCTCTCATTCTCGACTGGAATCCTGGCCTTACTCTCACGAGTCTCAGAGTGGGGCAAGAGATCGTAATACCTCAACCTCCTGGTTATCTGTACACGGTGAAAAAAGGAGATACTCTCGTCATAATTGCAAAGAGATTTTTCACTGTAGCCTCTTTGATAAGAAGGGCAAACAACCTGAACTCAGACGTCATCTACGTAGGACAAAAGCTTTTCATACCTGAAAGCATTATAGGAAGGGCGTTCAACAACGAAAAGTTCTTCATATGGCCTGTCTACGGTACCATCTCCTCGGGATTCGGTTGGAGGATACACCCCATAACCGGAAAGTATTCATTTCACTCGGGAGTTGACATAGCGGCACCCGAAGGAACACCCATCTTCGCTGCAGAGAGTGGCATAGTTGAATTTGCCGGGAAAAACGGTGGATATGGTCTTATGGTGAAAATAAAATCTTCGTCTTATGAACACGTGTACGCTCACCTTTCTCGAATAGACGTTTATGAGGGACAATACGTGAAAAGAGGCCAGCTCATAGGACGGGTTGGAAGTACAGGTTTGAGCACAGGTCCCCATCTTCACTTTGAGATCAGGGTGAATCAAAAAGCAGTGAACCCTATGAATTATCTACCAAGCAGAATCTGGGTATTGAGGAAAGAGCTCATAGGTGCAGGTGGAGAATGAAGATACTCGTTAGTGCATGTCTTTTGGGTCTTCCCACACGGTATGATAGCCGTTCCAAACCAGACGAGAAAATTCTGAAGCTTTTGGAAAAACACATCCTCATTCCTGTGTGCCCAGAACAGCTGGGAGGTCTTCCCACACCACGTCCACGATGTGAAATCCTCGGAGGACACGGCTGGACCGGGAAGGAAAAGGTCGTCGATGAGTTCGGGTGCGACAGAACAGAAAGCTATTTGAAGGGAGCAAAGCTTACCCTCGAAATTGCCCGCCTTTTGAAAGTGAGTGTGGCCATCCTCAAGTCAAAGAGCCCCTCCTGTGGAAAATACCTTGTCTACGATGGGTCTTTTTCCGGCAGGCTTGTTCCAGGAAAAGGTGTCACTGCCTTTCTATTGGAAAAGAATGGCGTGAAAGTTTTCGAGGAAAATGAAGTGTTCATGGATAACAATGGTCTTCGCTGAAGAGATCTTTTTCCAGACGACTGTGCTTTTTTAACCAGACGAAACGTTTGTTTCCTCTTTTTTTCTTGCTTTTCTTTGTGTTGACAGATTGATTATAATATGGTTGGTTAGTAAATGAGAACAAACCTACTGGGGGATTTCCATGTTGAGTGAGATCGAAAGAAAGATTCTTCAAACGATCAAAGACGAAAAGCACATATCAAGGGTGGAAATAAGTAAAACCCTCAATATCAGTAAACCTGTGGTATCTCAGGCTGTGAGTAGATTGATCGATCTGGGATTTGTTGAAGAAGCGGGGAAAAGAGAAAGCTCCTCCAGAGGTGGTAGAAGACCCGTTTTACTTTCTTTTGTGCCTGAGAGCAGGTATGTTGTGGGAGTAGATGTTGGTGGAACAAAGATCGACGCCGTTCTCACCGATCTGAACGGCAACATTCTGAAGAGGGAACACGTTGTTCTTCCTCCCAGCTTGAGCAAAGAGAAGCTCTTTGAGGAAATTAAAAGGGTTGTGGAGCCACTTCTTAAGTACGACAGGATTCTGGGAATCGGAATAGGAATCCCAGGAACAGTCGATGAAAATCAGCTTGTGAAACGCATACCTGCGTTCGATATCACGAATTGGGATTTGAAAAAGGACTTGGAAAATTCGGTTGGATATCCTGTCTTCATCGAGAACAATGCAAATCTGGACGCCTTCGCAGAAACCAGGGTGGGTGCAGGGAAGGGTTTTAAATGTGTGTTTCTTATCTCCATAGGTTGGGGTATCGGCTCTGGCATCGTCTACGAAGGAAAGATCTTCAGGGGAGCACGGGGAAAAGCAGGAGAGTTCGGTCATATGGTGACAGATTGGACAAAAGATAAGTCTATGGTACCAGAGAAAGGCTTTGGCCATCTTGAGGAGTGGTTCTCTGGATACTCTCTGAAGAAGAAGAAATTTGGAAAGTCCGTCGAAACGGTGTTTGAGCAAAGTCCGAAAGGGTTGAAAGATGGATTGGAGCATTTCGGAATTGCCGTAGTGAATGCCATAGTACTGCTCGATCCAGATGTAGTGATCATGAAGGGCGGAATAGGATATCATCAGTTCGATAAGATAGCACCCATCGTGGAATCGATTCTCGAGCAGATAGTTCCGAAAGATATCCTGGAAGATGTCGTTATTAAAAGAGGAGAAATAGAAGAGTACGGAGTTGCGATCGGTGGAGCCCTATATGTGATCGAAAACGTTTTGGGATTGAAATAAAGGAGGGGATTTTTATGAAGGCAGTGAGACTTCATGCAAAATGGGATCCCAGACCTGATTTCAAGCTGGGGCCCAAGGATGTCGAGGGAAAACTCACCTGGCTTGGAAGCAAAGTGTGGAGGTACCCAGAGGTGAGGGTTGAAGAAGCACCAGAGCCAAAGATCGAGAAACCCACAGAGATTATCATCAAAGTAAGAGCTTGTGGAATCTGTGGTAGTGACGTCCATATGGCCCAAACCGATGACGAAGGATACATCCTTTACCCCGGTCTTACAGGTTTTCCTGTCACTCTGGGGCACGAGTTCTCCGGTGTTGTGGTGGAGGCGGGCCCTGAAGCTATCAACAGAAGAACAAACAGAAGGTTCGAGATCGGCGAACCCGTCTGTGTAGAAGAAATGCTGTGGTGTGGTCACTGTAGGCCTTGTGCTGAAGGTTTTCCAAACCACTGTGAGAACCTGAACGAGCTGGGATTCAACGTGGATGGAGCGTTTGCGGAGTACGTGAAAGTCGATGCCAAATACGCCTGGAGTCTTAGAGAACTGGAGGACAAATACGGAGACAGGCTCTTTCTTGCAGGCAGTCTAGTGGAACCCACTTCCGTTGCTTACAACGCAGTGATCGTGAGGGGGGGAGGAATCAGGCCGGGTGACAACGTGGTGATACTCGGAGGAGGACCCATTGGTCTTGCGGCCGTCGCGATTCTGAAACATGCGGGAGCAGCGAAGGTGATTCTGTCAGAGCCTTCTGAAACTCGAAGGAACCTTGCCAAACAGCTGGGGGCGGATCACGTGATAGATCCCACAAAGGAGAACTTCGTAGAAGCGGTGCTTGACTACACGAATGGTCTTGGAGCAAAACTTTTCCTCGAAGCCACGGGTGTTCCTCAGATCGTCTGGCCACAGATAGAAGAGGTGATCTGGAGGGCCCGCGGTATAAACGCCACCGTGGTGATCGTTGCGAGGGCCGACGCGAAGATACCCCTCACCGGAGAGGTGTTCCAGGTCAGAAGGGCACAAATCGTGGGCTCTCAGGGGCACTCTGGTCACGGAACCTTCCCAAGAGTGATCAGCCTCATGGCGTCCGGAATGGACATGACCAAGATCATCTCCAAGACCGTTTCCATGGAGGAAATACCTGAGTACATAAAGAGGCTTCAAACTGATAAATCTCTGGTGAAAGTTACCATGGTGAACGAGTGAGGTGAGAGCTATGGGTAAGTGGCAGATACCACCCGAAGGAGGTCACATGGAAAGGCCAACAGGTGTTTACTATCAAACGATGACGATGAAGCAGATAAAAGAAAGGTTGAAGGAGTGTGACCTCATAATAATCCCTGTGGGAAGCACGGAAAACCATGGGCCAAACGCGCCAACGGGGGAGGATACCTTCCTTGTTACGAGAATGGCAGAGCAAGTTGCACTGAAAACGGGATGTACAGTTGCTGAACCCATCTGGTATGGATACCATCCATACCACCACATTGGAATGCCAGGAACAGTTCCGGTAAAAGATGAGGCATTCATAGACTATCTTGTGAGTGTTATGGCAGGATTCTGGAACACCGGTTTCAGGAAACAGATCCTCTTGAACGGTCACGGTCAGGAGTTCGTGATACCTGTGGCTATCCACAAGTTCGCCAAGATTTTCCAGGTTCCCGCCATCATCATCAATTTGAACTGGTATCACGCCATACAGGATAAGTTCAAGACGAAGGAAGAAGGAGGTCCCTACGAAACGCCGTTCATCCATGCAGACGAGGTGGAAACGTCCTGGAGTCTCGCACTCTTCCCGGAGCTGGTGCATCAAGAGTGGGCAGTGGACACAGAACCAAAGGGATTCCTTCCAGAGGGACACATAGACAAGGCGGGGAATCTGCTTCACAGACCCATTGCCTGGTACGGACACGTAGGAGGAGGTCCCATAGAGGTTGTGGCGTATCCTGAGGGAGTTGTTGGAAAGGCAACTCTTGCGTCTGCGGACAAGGCCAAGGAAGGAGTTGAAGCCCTTCTGGACTACTTGGAAAAACTCGTGAGGGACATCATGGAAAAGTTCCCGCCGGGGAAACTACCACCCGCAGAGATGCTCTCTCAGAAACCGAAAGAGGAGCTCGAAGCCCTTACAAAAGAGCCACTGACGGAGGGTTGGAGGAACCTGTACACAGCTGGAAACCTGTGGGGATGATATTGTGAAGCTCGGGATAATCGGACTGGGACGTATAGGAACGATACACGCCGAAAACACAAAGCTCCTGGAAAACGTGGAACTGGTGGCGGTGTCCGATATAAGGATTGAAAGGGCAAAGGAAGTAGCCGAGAAGCTGAAAGTGAAAAAAGTCTTTGCCGATCCAGAAGATCTTATACATGATCCAGAAGTGGAAGCGGTGATGATCTGCTCCAGTACCGATACGCACGCACTTCTTGTCCTCGAATGTGCCAGGGCGCGAAAGCATGTGTTCTGTGAGAAACCCCTTTCCCTAGATCTGGCCGAGGTAAACAAGATGATAGAGGCGATGAAAAAAGCGGGGAAGATTCTTTTTGTTGGATTCAACCGGAGATTCGACAGGAACTTCAGAAAAGTGAAAGAGGCAGTAGAAAAAGGAGAAGTGGGTACGCCTCATATTTTGAAGATAACGAGCCGAGATCCCGAGCCACCTCCGATAGAGTACGTGAGGATTTCGGGGGGAATATTCCTCGACATGACCATACACGACTTCGATATGGCACGGTACATAATGGGTGAAGAAGTTGAGGAAGTCTACGCCAGTGGTTCTGTGTTGGTGGAGGAAGAGATAGGAAAAGCAGGGGACGTGGACACAGCTGTGGTCGTCCTGCGTTTCAAAAGTGGTGCTCTCGGTGTGATAGACAACTCCAGAAGGGCTGTTTATGGTTACGATCAAAGGCTGGAGGTCTTTGGAACAAAGGGGAAGATCACCGTTGACAACGTCAGAGAAAACACCGTCGTACTCACCGATGAACAGGGTGATCGCGGATCAAAGTATCTTTACTTCTTCCTGGAAAGGTACAAAGAATCCTATCTGGAAGAACTGAAGACGTTTGTTAACAACGTAACGGAAAATGAACCACCTGCGGTGAGTGGTGAGGACGGTAAAATGGCTCTTCTACTCGGTTATGCGGCAAAGAAATCTTTGAAAGAAAAGCGTCCTGTGAGACTGGAGGAGTTTGAACGATGATTACCTTTATAGGGCATGTTTCCAAGGACATAAATGTAGTGGGTGAAAAGAAAGAAGTCGTAGGGGGTGGAGGAGTGGTTCACGGCGCCATCACCTCCGCCCTCTTTGGAGTGAGAACGTTCATTGTTACAAAGTGTGCAGAAGAAGATATTCCTTTGTTTTCGTTCTTGAAAGAGTCAGGAGTGCAGGTGAAATTCCTCGATAGTAGCTCGACAACCAGTATAGAAAATGTGTATGGATCTTCTCCAGATGAAAGAGAAAGCTTCCTCGTGGCAAAGGCAGATCCTTTTACAAAGGAGGATCTCGACGTTGTATCCACCGAGATAGTACACATTAATCCTCTGTGGTATGGGGAGTTTCCAGAAGAGCTGATTCCTGTTTTGAGAGAAAGGGTTAGGTTTCTTTCAGCAGATGCCCAGGGCTTTCTGAGAGTGGAAGAAAGTGGTAAATTGGTTTATAAAGACTGGGAGCACAAAGATTATCTGAGTTATTTTGACCTTTTCAAAGTAGATGTG
>NZ_JAGGZH010000063.1 GCF_021162145.1 Thermotoga sp. | reverse complement strand
TGGTGCGATCCAACGGACAACAGCTGGCAGAATACCTCCAAGTTTGGTAATCTCAGGCTGGTAAAGTAATGGATTAATGAGGGAGGGGGCTTTACCCCCTCTTTTGCGTGAAGCCGTAGTGAATCTTTCGGGGGGGTGAAGGTTTATGAGGAAGGCCGTGTTTGCTTGGGTGGTAGTTCTTTTGGTTGCTCTGGTGGTTGCCATCACAGGCTGTGTGCAGCAATCAGCTGGGCAACCTGTAAACAAAGTCCTCAAAGTTGAAACAGGAGATCAGAGCTGGAAAACCGCCTGGTATTACGATATTGAAGACTATATAACTCAGGATGCCACTTACACCTTCAGCATAGAGATATATCATGAAGAAGATGCAACTGTAACTTTCCAACTTACTTTGAAAACAACCGATGAACAATACAAAGCAATTATTCTCCAAGATGTACCACCTGCAACGTGGACAGAGTTAGTATCGGAACCCTACATGATACCTGGGAAACCAGATGACATCTATATTGAGGCAAAGGATACTCCAAACATTACTTTCTTCTTCGACAATTTTGTGATTAAAGACGAAAGTGGAAACGTCGTTCTCAAAACAGATTTCGAAAGTGGAGAAACAGAAGGTTGGCAGGGAAACAATGCAACAATCACAGTGGTAAGCGATCCTGCCCAAGATTAACAAAAAGAAGCCCCTCGTGGGGCTTCTTTTCATTTGGAGCTTTTACTCAAAGAAAAGAGCCTTCGGCCCATCATAGCATACATGTCTTGCCAGTTTTTTGGCTTCCTTGATGGGAACCTGTCCTTTTTCTACCATTTCCCCTAAGACACTTGAGAGAACTCTTCTAAACATTTCTGTTCGTGATCCAAAGGAGAGAAGTTTTCTAGAATCTGTCACCATGCCCGCAAGGTTGTACAGGAGATCAACCGAGGCAATGTACTTCAGATGCATCTCCATGCCGAAAGGACTATCGTTGAACCACCACGAAGCTCCCACGTAGACGTTCGGAAAGGCGCGGGCAATAGTCGCTACCGTTGGAAGATGCGTGGGATCGAGGACGTACAGAACGATTTTGAGTTTTCCATCGAACTCATTCAGAAAGTATCTCAGTCCTTCGGCGATCTTTAGGAAGTTTGTTGAAATGTCCCCACCTGAATCCGGTCCAAGTGTTCTGAAAAGACTCTCTCTGTAATCTCTCAACGCACCAATGTGAAGTTGCGTTACCCAGTTTGTCTCCTGGTTCATCTTTCCAAACTGAACCATCAAAAAAGCCTTGTAGTCGATGATCTCTTCTGGGGTGAGTTCTTTTCCTTTGAACACCTTTTCATGGATCTTCTTGGCGCGCTTTTCCTCGACGTGGTGTATCGATGGTTCTAGAAGCGCGTGATCACTTGCCACACATCCGTGTTCTTTGAAATGATCGTGTGATTTCCACAGGGCACTCAGAAAACCCTCGAGTGTGGAGATGTCCTCGTTGTATCTTTCACCAAGTTCCTTTACATACTCCAACCAATTGCTCTTTTCCACGTTCATCGCTCTGTCTGGACGCCAGGTGGGAAGTATCGTCACGTCTTTTACCGTTTCCTTAGCCTTCTTGTGATATTCCAGGGTCGAAACGGGATCATCCGTTGTGCAAAGGATCTCTACCTTCATGTCTCTGAGAAGTTTTAGAGGCTTCATCTCAGGAAGCATCCTCTTTGTCTCTTCCCAGATCTCTTCGGATGTTTCTTCGGATATCACTTTCTTTACGTTGAACCTCCTCCAGAGATCAAGGTGAATCCACTCGTAAGTGGGATTCCCCACGAATCTCGGGAACACTCTCGCGAGCGCAAGCCACTTTTCTTTGTTGCTTCTGGATCCCGTTATGTATTCCTCTGAAACACCGCATCGTCTCATCAACTCCCACACGTAGTGATCCGTCGCTCCTTCGACTTCCCAGATATCGCTCCAGGGTTTGTTTTCAACTATGTCTTTCACATCGAGATGGTTGTGAGGATCCACTATGGGAAGATCCTTTACCTCATCGAAGAGACTCTTCGCAACTTTGTTTGTCAGAAGATAGTCTTCTCCCAGAAACACATAATCACCTCCAACATTATGAAAGTTATTTTCTAAAAAGGAAAATCCTCTGGTATTATTATAATGTATCGCAAAGAAAATCGAGGAGGCGAAAAAGATTGAACACCCTCAGGAAGGCGTTGGAAATACTGGATTTTGTGGTAAAGAACCCTGGTGATGTGAGCGCGACAGAAATAGCCAGCAGATTCGGTATGAGCGTGTCAAACGCTTATAAGTACCTCTCCGTGCTCGAAGAAAAAGGTTTTGTTCTCAGGAAAAAAGACAAAAGGTACATACCTGGCTACAAGCTGGTGGAATACGGTTCTCTTGTTCTGAGGAGGATCGACCTTCGGGATATCGCACACGAGCACCTGGTCAGTATCATGAGAAAAACTGGAGAGACTGTGCATCTGATTCTGAAAGATGGCCTTGAAGGAGTGTACATCGACAAGGTGGAAGGAGAACACAGCCTTCCCATGGTGTCGAGAGTGGGAATGAAGACAGATCTTTATTCCACAGCCTCTGGGAAAGCGATACTTGCTTTTCTGCCGAGCAAAGAACTCGAAGAGTATTTACATCTTGTTGAACTGAAACCGAAAACACCGAACACCATAACAGATCCTGGCGCGCTGAAGAGGGAACTCGCAAAAGTTCGAAAACAAGGCTACGCTATAGACAACGAAGAAAACGAAATAGGCATCATGTGTGTGGGTGTTCCCATTTTTGATCACAACGGCTATCCCATCGCTGCTATGAGTATCTCGGGCACAGCACAGAAGTTTACGAAAGAAAAAACACAGATATACGCTAGAGTTCTCAAAGAGACCGCTGCGGAGATATCGAGAAAGCTTGGATATTGAAATCTCAAACGGAGGTTGTTTTGAATAATTAAAAACTTAAACATCACATATCAGGAGGGATGAAGATGGAAGAACTCTTGAAAAAACACAGGATCATAGCAGTCATGAGGGCAAGTAGTGTTGAGGAGGCAAAGGAAAAAGCGCTGGCTGTTTTCGAGGGAGAAGTTCGTCTGATCGAAATCACCTTCACCGTTCCGGACGCTGATAGTGCCATCAGGGAGATCTCTTTTCTGAAGAAAAAAGGAGCCGTTGTAGGAGCAGGTACCGTCACGAGCGTTGAGCAGTGTAAAAGAGCCATAGAAAGCGGTGCAGAGTTCATTGTTAGTCCTCATCTCGACGAAGAGATCTCTCGTTTCTGCAAAGAAAAGGGTGTTTTCTACATGCCAGGTGTTATGACACCAACCGAAATCGTGAAGGCCATGAAGCTTGGTCACAGAATATTGAAGCTTTTTCCGGGGGAACTGCTAGGAACTCGATTCGTGAGGGCAATGAGAGGACCTTTCCCGGAGATCAAATTTGTTCCGACTGGTGGGGTAAACCTAGACAACGTGTGCGAGTGGTTTGAAGCGGGAGTTCTTGCTGTGGGAGTCGGAAGTGCCCTCGTGAAAGGAACTCCAAATGAAGTAAGGGAAAAAGCAAGGAAATTCATAGAAAAGATCAGGGGGTGCACAGGATGAAAGTGGTAACGTTTGGAGAGATCATGCTAAGGCTCTCACCCCCTAACTACAAAAGGATTTTCCAGGCAGATAGTTTCGACGCCACTTACGGTGGTGCAGAAGCGAACGTGGCGGCTTTCCTCGCCCAGATGGGTGTGGGCGCATATTTTGTAACGAAACTCCCAAATAACCCGCTGGGAGACGCTGCAATTGGTCACTTGAGAAAGTTCGGTGTGAGGACAGATTACATTGTGAGAGGCGGAAACAGAATAGGTATATACTTTCTTGAAATAGGAGTCTCCCAGAGACCCAGCAAGGTCGTTTACGATAGGGCACATTCAGCTATCTCGGAGGCCAAGAAGGAAGATTTCGACTGGGAGAAGATACTGGATAGTGCGAAATGGTTCCACTTTTCTGGAATCACACCTCCCCTTGGAAAGGAACTCCCTCTCATTCTCGAAGAAGCTCTGAGAATCGCCAAGAAGAAAGATGTAATTGTGAGCTGTGACTTGAACTACAGAGCAAGGCTTTGGTCGAAAGAAGAAGCCCAGAGGGTGATGATTCCGTTCATGGAGTACGTAGATGTTCTGATAGCGAACGAAGAAGATATCGAAAAAGTGCTGGGGATTCCAGTTGAAGGTCTCGACCTGAAAACGGGAAAACTCAACAGAGAAGCTTATGTGAAGGTTGCTGAAGAGGTCACGAGGAAATATGAATTTAGAACTGTGGGAATTACACTCAGGGAGAGTGTTTCTGCAACCATTAATTACTGGTCCGTCATGGTCTACGAAAACAGCCGGCCCCATTTCTCGACCAGATACAAGATACACATAGTGGACAGAGTGGGAGCGGGAGACAGCTTCGCCGGAGCTTTGATTTACGGAAGCTTGATGGAATTTGACCCACAGAAGAAAGCAGAGTTCGCTGCCGCAGCATCCTGCCTCAAGCACACGATACCCGGAGATTTTGCGGTTCTCAGTGTGGAAGAGATCGAGAAGCTAGCGTCCGGTGCTACCTCAGGTCGTGTGGAGAGATGAGGAGGTGAGAATATGCGTCTCAACAGAGAGACAGTGAAAGAAAGAAAAGCGTGGGAAAAGATAGGTGTCAAACCCCCTTACTTTGATCTTGAGAAGGTAGAAGCGAACACGAAGAAACAGCCAAAATGGGTTCACTTCGGTGGCGGAAACATATTCAGGGGTTTCGTCGCTGCTGTGCTTCAAAATCTTCTGGAAGAGGGAAAAGAAGATGTTGGAATCAACGTGATAGAACTTTTTGATTACGAGGTCATTGACAGAGTTTACACACCTTACGACAATCTCTCCATAGCGGTCACCATAAAGCCAGACGGAAACTTCGAAAAAAGAATCATAGCAAGTGTGATGGAAGCACTCAAAGGTGATCCATCACATCCTGACTGGGAGAGAGCAAAAGAGATCTTCAGGAGTCCTTCGCTTCAGTTTGCTTCCTTCACTATCACGGAAAAAGGTTACAACATAGAAGACCAGGCTGGGAATCTCTTTCCTCAAGTGATAGAAGATATGAAGAGCGGACCGACCTCTCCTCAAACATCTATGGGCAAAGTTACTGCTCTGCTTTACGAAAGATTCAAGGCAGGAAGACTCCCAATCGCCCTTCTCAGTCTCGACAACTTCTCCAAAAACGGGGAAAAGCTCTATGACTCTGTGAGGAGAATATCGGAAGAATGGGTGAAGAACGGTCTGGTGGAGAAAGAGTTCCTGGATTACTTGGAGAAAGACGCTGCTTTCCCCTGGAGCATGATAGACAAGATCGTTCCGGGACCCTCTGAGTTCATCAAAAAACACCTGGAAGAACTGGGCATCGAAGGGATGGAGATCTTCGTAACATCCAAGAAAACACACATCGCCCCCTTCGTGAACATGGAGTGGGCTCAGTATCTGGTGATAGAGGACAGTTTTCCAAACGGCAGGCCAAAACTCGAAGGCGCGGACAGGAACATCTTTCTGACGGACAGAGAAACCGTCGAAAAGGCTGAGAGAATGAAAGTAACCACCTGCTTGAACCCGCTTCACACTGCTTTGGCAGTCTTTGGATGCCTTCTGGGATACAAAAAGATAGCAGATGAAATGAAAGATCCCCTGCTGAAAAAACTCGTGGAAGGTGTTGGAGAAGAAGGCATAAAAGTTGTGGTGGATCCCAGGATCATCAACCCAAGGGAGTTCCTGAACGAGGTGATAAACATCAGACTTCCAAACTCGTACCTGCCCGACACCCCGCAAAGGATCGCGACGGATACTTCACAGAAGATGCCCATCAGGTTTGGTGAAACCATAAGGGCATACTATGAAAGATCCGATCTGGATCCGAGAGATTTGAAGTACATTCCCCTCGTGATATCAGGATGGTGTAGGTACCTCATAGGGATCGATGACGAGGGAAAGGAGATGCAATTGAGCCCTGATCCTTTGCTCGAAAACCTCAGATCCTACGTTTCGAAAATAAAGTTCGGTGATCCCAACTCCGTAAGCGATCATTTGAAACCGATACTTTCTAGTCCACAGCTCTTTAGAGTGAATCTGTACGAAGTCGGTCTGGGAGAGAAGGTGGAAGAATTGTTCAGGAAGATGATCACAGGACCGGGAGCGGTGAGAAAAACGCTCGAAGAAGTTATCGGGAGGGAAAATGGATGAAACTTGTTTTCAGATGGTTTGGAGAAAAACACGACACTGTTACCCTAGAACAGATACGTCAAATTCCGGGAGTAGAGGGAGTGGTTGGTGCCCTTCTCGATATTCCCGTGGGAGAAGTCTGGCCACTCGAGGAGATCATGAAACTCAAAGAAACCGTTGAAAAGACAGGTTTGAAGCTTGAAGTCATCGAGAGTGTGAACGTCCACGAGGATATAAAACTGGGGCTCCCCACCCGAGATAAGTACATCGAGAACTACAAAGAAACGGTCAGAAACCTGGCAAAAGCCGGTGTGAAAGTGGTCTGCTATAACTTCATGCCTGTCTTCGACTGGATGAGAACAGACCTTCACAAAAAGCTTCCGGACGGCTCTGAAACGATGGAATACGATCACAGCCTCATCGAAGGAGTCACCCCAGACGAACTCATGAAACGTGTGAAGGAAGGGTCTCAGGGCTTTTTACTTCCCGGATGGGAATGGGATAGATTGGAAAAACTGAGAGAAACCTTCGAGCTGTACAAAAACGTTGACGAGGAAAAACTCTTCGAAAATCTCGTTTATTTCCTAGAAAGGGTTATTCCAGTCTGCGAGGAATGTGATGTGAAGCTCGCCATACATCCGGACGATCCGCCGTGGAGTATCTTCGGCCTTCCAAGGATTATCACGAACAAGGAGAATATAGAGAGAATGCTCAGAGCGGTCGACAGCACCTACAATGGAATCACACTCTGCATGGGTTCGCTCGGTGCGAATCCGGAGAACAACATACCTGAGATGATCAGGTATTTCGGGAAGATGGGAAGGATTCACTTCGCGCACGTGAGGAATTTGAAGTTCACCGGTGAGAAGAAGTTCTACGAAACGGCTCATCCAACTTTCTGTGGTTCGCACGACCTTTTTGAGGTGATGAAGGCGTTTCATGACATAGGTTACGAAGGATACATCCGACCAGACCACGGAAGGTTGATCTGGAGCGAAAATACACGTCCCGGTTATGGACTCTACGACAGAGCACTTGGTGCTACCTATATTCTTGGACTCTGGGAAGCGATAGGTAAGATGAAAGAGAGATACTGCTGAAAAGGAAAGGGGGCGATGCCCCCTCATTCCCTTTCTTCTAGCTTTTCTTCCATGACCTCTTTTATCGCGAAATAACATGGTTTAGGATTGTAGTTTTCATCGAAAATCAACGCCTTGCCGTAACCTTTGAAGAAACCAGGCACCCAAGAGTACTTGTCCGTGAACCCCCAGAACTGAACTGCCCTGACAGCAGGGTTATCCAGACAGATCTCGAAGATCTTCTTATAAACTTCCTCCTGCTTCTTCAAATAGTACTCCTCCGACCCACTGAGAGGAATTCGCACGTCCATCTCCGTGATGTAGATCTGAAGGCCAAGTTCTGCGAACCTCTCCAGATTTCTTCTGAAACTGTCGTAATTGAGACCTCTGTAGTCCATGTGCATCTGAAATCCCACACCGTCTATGGGGACTCCTTTTTCCTTCAGTTCCTTTATCATGTTGTAGACAAAGTTCGACTTGGCGTTGATTTCTTCGATGTTGTAATCGTTGTAGATGAGCATCGCCTCAGGATCTGCTTCCCTTGCCCATAAGAACGCTTTTTCTATGTACTCAGGTCCGATCGTTTTGTACCAGATACTTTCTCTATAGGTTCCAGCATCATTCACCGCTTCGTTCACCACATCCCAGATCTTCACTCTACCTTTGAAGTGAGACACTACCGTTTTTATGTGGTCTTCGAGAACATTCAGGAGTTCTTCTTTCGACCATTCTCTACTGGTGAACCATCCCGGAAGCTGGTTGTGCCAGACAAGGGTATGGCCGTGTACGATCATTCCGTTTTTCTCCGCAAATTCGACATGTTTTTCGGCAGGTTCGAAGTTGTATCTGTTTTTTTCTGGATGGATGGTATCCCATTTCATCTGGTTCTCAGGCGTTAGAATGTTGAATTCCCTCTTTGCAATTTTCATGTACTTTCCTGCATCAGGAAGAGACCAGAAGTTGTTCCTCGCAGCGAAACCAACGTAAATGTTCAGCTTTTCTGCAAGCACTCTTAAAGGTACATCCTGCGAGCCAAAAGACGAGACACATCCGATCAGAAACAGCAGTACCACAGATAAAACTTTCATAATTATGAAACCTCCTTTCTCATTTTTGTACGGAAATATGATACCAGAAAGAAAAAAGGAGAAAAAAAGAAGAAAAACGACAGTATTTTGAAATAATCCCCTGTGAGCCTGGATAATATCTTTTATTCGAAGAAAACGAACCTTGACTTTTCGATAGGGTTTCTATTAAAATATTTCCCGAAAAGAAAAAAACACAATCAAGGGAGGTGAGTTTTTATGAGAAAGCTTCTTGCGTTTTTATTCGTCATTTCCTTGTTCAGCTTGTTCTTTGCCCAGCAGCTTCCACCGGGAATTCCAAGAAACGAAACCTTCATAGCCAACAACTTGACAGGAAGGGCAGCTAATCCTGGAAATTTCAACGTCTGGGCGACCTGGGTGTGGCAGGACAGAGGAATCCAGAACTTACTTTTGGAACCTCTCTGGTGTGTTGAGTATGCAACGGGAGAGATTATCAACGCCCTTGCAGCAGAACCTCCAAAATACAACTCAGATTTTACAGAACTCACAATCAAGCTTAGAAAAGGAGTCTATTGGAGTGATGGGGTACCATTCACAGCAGACGATCTTATCTATACTATTGAACTCGCAAAAAACACACCGGGTTTTGGCTATCATTCCCAAATGCAACAAGTAAAAGAAATTGTGAAAGTTGACGATTACACAGTGGTTATAAAACTCAAGGAACCTAACGCAAGATTTCATACATACTTCCTTGACAGATGGGGTGGTTTCAGACCACTTCCAAAGCACATCTTCGAAAAGGTTGAAGATCCTCTAACTTTTACTTTCAATCCGCCGGTTGGAACAGGTCCTTATGTTCTCAAAGGGTACGATCCAGGTGGTTACTGGACTCTTTGGGAAAGAAGAGAAGATTGGGAGAGAACACCAACAGGCATGCTTTATGGAATGCCACAACCAAAGTATGTACTGTTCATCACTTATGGAACACCAGAAAAACAAGTACTTGCCATGGCTCAACATCAACTCGATGCGGCAGATCTTACCCTGGAAGCCTTGAAGGCAGCTTTGAATAGGGTAAAAACAGCAAGGGCCTGGAGAAAAACCTTCCCGTGGACAGTTAATATCGACCCATGTGTGACAGGACTGCTCTTCAACACGGCGAAAGAACCATTTGACAATCCTGAGGTAAGATGGGCCCTTACACTTGCCATCGACATCGTTGAGTACGCAGCGAACGCCTTTGATGGGGCAGTCACTCTGAGTCCTATTCACATTCCTCTCACAACTGCGTATTACAACTGGTACTTTACAAAACTCGAAGATTGGCTTAAGAACTTCGAACTCGATCTTGGAAATGGTGAAAAATTCAAGCCCTACGACCCAACAGCAGGTTTCAGACTGGCCGAGTACGCGAGAAAGAGAGGATACCCCGTGCCAGATAATCCTGAACTGATCAAGAGGATCTTCGGACCCGGCTGGTGGAAATACGCTCCTGACGTTGCCGCAAAACTCCTAGAAAAGAACGGCTTCTACAGAGACAAAGATGGAAAATGGCACCTACCAAACGGTGAGGTCTGGAAAATCACAATTAATACGGGAACCAATCCTGCTCACCCAGGTTACAGAAATGCATTTGCAGCTGCGCAGGCATGGAAGAAATTTGGTATCGATGTTACCGTTCAAACAACAGATGCACAAGCAACACTTGGCCAGAAAGGACAATTTGATGTTTCGTCAGACTGGCCTGCAGCAGAGCCATGGGGTGGTCATCCAGATCTTTTCAGAGTGCTAGAACCATTCCATTCAAAGTACATTGTGCCTATAGGTGAAAACGCACCGTGGGGCAATTATGGAAGATGGAGCAGCCCTGAAATGGATAAAATTATAGACGAAATTCAAAAGACTGCGTGGGGAGA
>NZ_JAGGZH010000062.1 GCF_021162145.1 Thermotoga sp. | reverse complement strand
TGTGCCGTCCACATGTCCCGTCACTATATTACCATCTATTCTGTCACCGACTTTTGAAGCCTTTTCAAGGTTATAAAAACTCGACTCTGTGAGATTTGTTCGTTTCTTTGTCTCTTCACCAACATCGAACCAGTACTCATCTTCGGAAAAGCCCGAAACGGTGAGGCATACACCGTTCACCGCTATACTTTCACCGATTTCGACTCTCCAGGTCCTCTTGAAGAAGAGTTTTCCTTCTTTGAAAACGCCTCTCTCTACCTTCTGAATTATTCCTGTGAACACGGTCTCAACTCCATGAAAATTTCCGTGTCTGAAGTTTTAACACGGGCAATTTCGAACCTGGGAGGTTCTTCCACGGAAAACTGAACGTTCGAAAAGACATCAAGTCCCTTTCCAAAAATCTTTGTTGAGTAGAAAGCGTAAATCACATCTGCGTACTTCAAAAATTCGCTGAACACATCGGAACCACCTTCAACAAGGAGGGAATCAACACCTTTTTCATGAAGTGTTTTCAGTATGGTTTCCACAGAACAGTCTGTTATCACTTTCTCAACATGTTCAGGATACTTAGCGCGTTCGTTTTGAGTGAACACGATCACACGCGCATTCTTTTCGAAAACTTTGAAATTTTTCTCGCTTAAAATTCCCTTTCTGTCTAGAACAACACGAATGGGATTTCTACCGTTTTTTGTTCTGCACGTCAGTCTGGGATTGTCTTTTAAAACAGTTCCTGCGCCGACAAGAACAGCTGAATAGAAGTTTCTCAACTTGTGAACTCTGGGCCTCAGCCTGTGAGTGATCCATTTGGATTTTCCATTGGCATCAGCTATTTTCCCATCCAGGGTTGATGCGTATTTTATGGCGATGAAAGGTCTTTTTTTGGTCACAGATGTTATGAAAAATTCGCAGAGTTTCTTAACCTCGTTTTCCAGAACTCCCTCGATTACTTTTATTCCATGTTTTTTCAGTTTCTCTATTCCCTTTCCAGAAACGGGATTGGGATCCCTCATCCCCACCACAACTTCTTTGATGCCACTTTCTATTATCAAATCTGTACAGGGAGGAGTTTTCCCATGGTGATCACATGGTTCAAGAGTGACAATCAAGGTTGCTCCTGCGAGATCCATTTCTTTTTTCTTGGCTCTCTCTATTGCCACCCTTTCAGCGTGCGGGCCACCGAAATAAGGATGAAAACCTTCTGAAATGATCTTCCCGTTTTTCACAATGATGGCACCGACGGGAGGATTGGGATTCACTCTTCCAAGACCTTTCTTTGCAATTTCTATCGCTCTTTTCATAAATTTTTCATACACGCGATCACCTCCTAAAAATAAAAGGGACCCTCTCGGGTCCCTGATGATTTACACTACTCGCTCTCTCCCATCCGGACTTTCACCGTCGGCCCCGGAATTCCACCGGGTCAACCTCCAAAAGGAGGCTCGCGGGCTTTCACCGCCGGTCGGGAATTCCACCCTGCCCCGAGAGCGCTTCTTTAGACAGGTATTAACTTTCTACTATTGTATCATCATTCTTTTATCCAAAAGTGAATTTAAAGTGAATTTATTTTTTCAAGTAATGCTTTCTCATTTCTTCGTTTCCCTCAAGGGAGAGAATCTCTTCAAGCACCTTTTCCACTTGCTCATCGCTCTTTGTTCTCGGATCTCTGTACAGGAATTCTTTTAAGATCCTTATATCTCCTGTGAGGAACGCTTCCAACGCCATCTCCATTCTCATAATTCTTGGTCTGAGGTAATACTTCACCACTCGTTGTGGAAGAGGCGGATCGATTTTTTCGGGATGAATACCATTTTTGTCAACGGTAGCGGGAATCTCAACAACTACATCGTCGTCTATACCCGGTATGACTCCCTTATTTGGAATGTTGATCACGAATCTATCTTTGTTGTCGTTGAGAAGCGCATCGATGAACGTAATGTGCTGTTCACCGCTTTTTCTCTCAGGATCAAGAATTCTTTCCAGTTCCAGAACAAACTGCTTTTCAGGAAGATCTTTTCCAAGATTGTCCATGACATCAGAAAGCCTGGCCTTGGGATTTTCTTTTATGAACTTTGCCACTTTCTTTGTAATTTCTGTAACTTTTCCAAGTGTATCCTGATACCATTTCCATCCTATTTCGGAATCTGCTCCTCCCCATGGTTCTCCGTACCACTTTTTCTTTGTTTCAAGATCTCTGTGGTATCGCCAGGTAGAGTTTCTGACGGTATCACCTATCGGCATAACACCATAGAACCTGTACATATCGATTGCTACGGGTGATAACTGGTCGTCGAAAGGATTCTCGGGTTTCCAGTCCTTAGATTTTTCCTCAATCCACTTGTCCAGCAGTGGATAAGCGTCTTTCCCTTCGTATCTGAATCTGTTGAGCCATATACCATGATTTACTCCTGCGACTTGCCAGTCTACTCTATCCTTGTCCAATCCGAGCTTTTCTATTATTCCCAGAACGCCGTGATGTCCATGGCAGAAACCAACTGCTTTTATTGGAACCGTTCTTGTCACCAGAGTGGTTCCTTCAAAGACAGGATTCGCTGCCTGGAGATACCAGGCTTTGGGAGAAAGTTTTTCTATTTTCCTTGCGATTTCGACAAAGTACTTGAGCTGGTTGAAGTTAGAAATAGTGTAATAATCGGAGACCATGTTAAATTCTTGTGCATCTATACCTCTATAGTAACCATATTTTTCGCTAATTTTTCTAACTTTTTCGAGGTAGGTATGTCCTCCAACCATGGCCGTGTTTATAACAAAGTCTGCGTCAATGATTGCATCATCGAGATTCGTTGTTTTTTCAAATTTCAAATCTGCTTCAACTTCTTCAACGTACTTCTGGGCAAGTGTTAAAACCGCTTCGAGCCTTTCCTGATCAATGTCCATCAGAGTCACAGTACTGCCGGAGAGTCCCGGTGTTTTACAAAGGTCACTTACAAGCCTTAAGGAAAATACTGCACTTCCTGCTCCTATGATCCCTATCTTCACTGTAGCCATGTGTAGCCCTCCTTCACTTTAAAATCTATGATCAATCACTTAATGTTCTGTACACAGTAGAGTATACCCAAAAGTGCTTTTCAAACAAAAAAACGTATAATGACATTTCAGATCAAT
>NZ_JAGGZH010000061.1 GCF_021162145.1 Thermotoga sp. | reverse complement strand
CGATATGTTCACATCATCCACTGCCTTTATCACTTTCTTCCTTCCAAAGATGTCCAAAATATAGTATGATTTCAAACTCTCTGTCCTCAACACTTCCACTATTATCACCTCATACTTGTCCTATTCTTTGTACTCTCATTCTCGGATCTAAATACTCACTAATACTTATTGATATCAAGTAGAGTGCAATGAATAGGAATATGGATGTTACAACCGGTGTCAAAACCCACCACCAATACCCCAAAAGAAGAGCCTGATAGTTTATTGACCACTGGAGCATGGTGCCAAGTGTTGGTATATCCAAATTCGAAACACCTAAAATGGCCAGAGTGATTTCCATTCCTATGGCCCAGGACATGTTACCAATGAGGGTAGCAAAGATCAAAGGAATCAGAAATGGCAGATACTCCTTGAAAGCAATTGAAAACGCACTCGAGCCTGAAAGCAAAGCGGTATAGGTGAAATCTCTTTCTCTGAGACTTAGAACTTGGGATCTGATGACTCTGGCATCCCATGCCCATCCGAAGATACCAAGGAGCAAACCCAACATGGGAAGACTGAGACGGCCTCTCACCATTGTGGCAACAAGGACGATGATGATAAAAAGAGGTATTACAAGGAAAGAATCGCTGAGAAACATAAGAACTCTGTCAGTTGTTCCACCTTTGTATCCTGCAATCATACCTATGATAATAGCAATTACTCTGGAAACAAGTCCAGCTATTAGAGACATGATGAGAGAGTTTCTAACAGCAAAAGTAAGTTTCCAAAAGATATCTTGTCCCATAGAATTAGTGCCAAGAATGTGGGGCCATTGAGGTGGTAGATCTCTTGGGACTTGATTCCAGAGGTAAGGATTGTATGGTGAAAAGAAAGATAAAACAGAAAGTCCCACTAAAATCACGAAAACTATGAATCCAAACCTGAATCGCGCATCTCTCAATAAATCCTTTAGAACTTGCATTTTTTCACTCCTTTTTATCATCTGTATCTGACTCTTGGATCAAATAGTGGATACAAAAGGTCTATCATAAGAATGCTAGTTGTTATTAGTAGAATGGAAAGAGTGCTAACTCCCATGAGAAGGTTATAGTCTCCTGTAAAGATCGCATTGTAAAGCAGCGTTCCAATTCCAGGATATGAAAACACAATTTCTGTAATCAGAGCTCCTCCAAAGATTTGACCTAGTGACAGAGCAAGACCTGTTATTTGGGGAAGCATTGCGTTTCTTATAACATATTTTCGAACAATTCTTCTTTCTTCTACTCCTCCCATTTTTGCGTACTTCACATAATCTTCAGATTTTACGCTCTGAACGACAAGTTTCATTGCTTGGAACCAAACGAAAATACCTATGAGCATCAAAGAAAGAGCTGGCAAAAATGCGTGTTTCAAAAGTATCAGAAGATTCTCCAACGAGAAGGTGAACTGCATTCCTATGGCAAAACCTCCACCTATTGGGAAAATCGGAAAGATATACGCCAGAAGCATCAAAAGACCAAGGGCAAGAATATAATAAGGCATAGGTCTTATGATCATAGCGATAGTATCAAGAATCTTCACCCATCTTCTGTTCGAGAAATATCCTGCAAGACCTCCAAGAATATTTCCGATGATCCAGGAAAGAACAGTTGTTATCAAAAGAAGCCATGCGGTCCAGGGAAGTGATTGTTTAATCAGGGTAATCACAGGTGTTGGGAATTGATAGTAAGATGGTCCAAAATCACCTTTTAAAAGGCGTTTCCAGAAATTAACATATTGTTCCCACAGAGACCCTTTTAATCCATAAAGTTCCTTCAAAGTTTCTGTCATCTCTTTTATTGCCTTCGGATCCATGTATGTTCCCTGTGCCACAAGACGGTTTATGAACTGCTGAACAGGATCAGTCGGAAGGAATCGAGGAATGAAAAAAATCATAGTGATTCCAACCCAAATTACTAGGAAATAGGTTACCAATCTTGGAAGAAGGTATCGCTTGATGAAATTCAAGGCTTTTGACCTCCTTTTTTCAAAAGGCCGGGGAACATCCCTCCCCCGGCCTTTTCTTTAGGGGGTATCTATCTTATTTTCTTCCAGTCGGTTTCAGGAATGGTAGCATGTACTTGAAGTTTGGCCAGTGATGGTACGGCTGACAGTACATGTTCTCCGCTCCTGGATAATTCGTCCAGTAATACTCATCCCATGCTATGGCCCCTGGATAGTTAAAGGTTGGTATACCAGGCATTTCTTTGACAAGGAGTTTTAATCCTTCGACTCCAAGCTCGATGAGCTTTTTGGTATCTCCCCACGCAGTCTTTTGAATTTCGTCTATAATTTTATCCATTTCAGGGCTGCTCCATCTTCCATAATTGCCCCACGGTGCAATTTCCCCTACAGGTACAAGATATTTTGAATGGAATGGTTCCAACACTCTGAAGAGATCCGGGTGGCCACCCCATGGCTCTGCTGCAGGCCAGTCTGTTGAAACCTCAAATTGCCCTTTCTGGCCAAGTGTTGCTTGTGCATCTGTTGTTTGAACGGTAACATCGATACCAAATTTCTTCCATGCCTGTGCAGCCGCAAATGCATTTCTATAACCTGGATGAGCAGGATTGGTT
>NZ_JAGGZH010000060.1 GCF_021162145.1 Thermotoga sp. | reverse complement strand
GTCTATGGTTTGATTAATTTGTTTGGAGGCGAGAGAGAATTCGAGAGAAAGCTGGACGAACTTTTTTCAACTTCAAGTGAGGTTAAAGGGCCTCCGGATATTACAGGTTTGATCGGTCAGTATGCCCACGGAAACGAACCTTCTCATCATATACCATATTTGTACGTTTACGCTGGAAAGGCGTGGAAAACACAGAAAATGGTCAGATACATAATGGACAATCTGTATGGAGATACTCCTGCGGGTTTGTGTGGAAACGAGGACTGCGGGCAGATGTCTGCCTGGTTTGTTTTCAGCGCTCTGGGTTTCTATCCGGTCTGTCCAGGGACTCCTTACTATATCCTTGGTTCTCCTTTGTTTGAAAAAGCAGTTATAAACCTTCCTAACGGTAAAAAGTTCACCATTTTGGCTGAAAACAACTCAGAGGAAAACATCTATGTTCAGAAAGTTTATTTGAACGGTAAAGAGATAAACAGAGCATGGATAACTCACGAGGAAATATTATCAGGTGGAACGCTCAAATTTGTAATGGGAAATAAACCTAATGAGAGTTTTGGAAAAGTTCTTCCTCCAGATCTTTATACTACCGCATCATCTAATGGTTTTTAGGAAATAATGGTGAGGGGGGTAATAAATATGAATCTGCGGGTAATTTTTTCGTTATTGATTGTGCTTTGTGGAGGAATATTGTTTGGAATGGCTACCAACACCTTCTATAATGTACTGGACTTTAACGTTGTTCCAAACGATGGGAAGGATGATACAAAAACTATCAACGATATCATTAAAAGGGTTTACGAAGATGGGGGGGGTATTATTTACTTTCCAGCGGGTGTCTACACGGTAATGGGAAGTATAGAAGTTTTACCCAATGTTACAATACAGGGAGTGTGGCAGACTCCTCACGGTCAAGAATACCTTGGAATGACGGAGGATATGAAAGGTACTGTGTTTGCTGCATATGGTGGCAGGGGAGATTCGTATGGTGAACCACTATTCAATTTACACTCCTCGTCTTCCATTAGGGGTATTACCATATTTTATCCTGAGCAGGATCCCCTCAATATAGTTCCATATCCTCCATCAATAGCTATATCCAAGAAGGCGTTAAGTGTGAAGAATATCTCCGTTGAGGATGTCACTCTGATAAACCCGTACATTGGAATCGATTTTTCAAGGCCTCATGAACTCCACTATATTCGGAATGTTTTTGGATGTCCTTTAAAGATTGGGGTGAAAGTAGATGGATGCACGGATATAGGGAGAATAGAAAATGTCCATTTCAATCCAAACTTTTGGACCTTTTTTGCTTCACCAGGTAGACCAGTAGGGTACATAAGTGAAAATCTGACTGGTTTCATTTTTGGAAGGTCAGATTGGGAATATGTTTTGAACACCTTCGTTTGGGGAGCAAAGATTGGCTATGAATTTGAAAGTTCTGGGTGCAATGGTAACTTTGTAGGAATAGGTGCTGATTGGTGTTCTCAGAGTGCTTTGTTAGTAAGGGATACGCAAGCTCCAGGTATTCTGATAGTGAACGGTGAGTTTGTCAATGCTTCTGATTGTTTGGGCCCCACAGTGGAAGTGAAAGCAGGGAATGTTTTCATAAGCAACTCAAGTTTTTGGGGTCCCACCCAGAAAATAGCTTCGATAAATGACGGTATGGTTGTATTCTCGGCGTGTAATTTTCTTGAATGGGATGCAAATAGTTTGGGTGTTCCTGCTGTTGAAGCCAAAGGTGGATCGTTAATTGTTCAAGGTTCGTATTTTGCAAAGAAGGGATTGGCCATTTACATAGGCGAGAAAGTGAAAGCAGCAAATATTTTTGGCAATATCTTCTATGATAGCCACTTTATAATCAACAAGAGCGGTGGAGATATACAAATTGGTTTGAATTCATTTTTAAATAAGGAATAGAGAGGTGTAGAGATTATGAAGTTGTTGGAAACCCTCACTTTCATCAGAAAATTCAAAAAACAGAATAGTTGGGCTGAAAGAATAATATCAGAGTTGGAATTTGCCTACAAACTTCTGGAACTGGAAAATGAATATGAACAACTAGTGAAAGAGGCTGTGCATTCACTTTGTAAGAAGCTGGAAAATGGAGGATACATAACTGAAGAGATTGCAAAAGAAACAGAAAGAATATTGGAACCTATGTCGACATTAGCGAAAAGCTTCACAATAATTCATGTTGGACACGCACACATCGATATGAATTGGATGTGGGGTTATCATGAAACGGTGGCAACTACACTGGATACCTTTAGAACTGTGTTGGATTTGATGGAAGAATATCCTGAATTCACGTTTGCACAATCTCAGGCATCAGTATACAAAATCGTTGAAGAGCATCATCCAGAGATGCTTGAAAGTATAAAAAAGCGTGTTAAAGAAGGAAGATGGGAAGTAACAGCTTCAACATGGGTCGAAGCAGATAAAAATATGCCAAATACTGAAAGCCTTGTGAGACACATTCTGTATACCAAACAATATCTTTCAGAATTATTTGGACTTGACAAGGATGATCTGATGATTGATTTCGAACCTGATACATTTGGCCATAGCAAGTTTACTCCAACCATTTTACATGCAGGGGGAGTGAAGTATTATTACCATTGTCGCGGATATGACAAAGAAATAGCCTACAGATGGCGTTCTCCGTCTGGGGAGGTTCTGGTTTACAGGGAACCCTTCTGGTACAACGGTTCACCCACGCCTGATATGGCTTTGTATGCAGTGGAGTTCTTCAAGAAGTATGGTTCAAAATATGCCCTTAAGGTATATGGAGTGGGAGATCATGGCGGTGGTCCAACACGAAGAGATATAGAGAAGATACTCAGAATGAAAGAGTATCCTATTTATCCGAACGTGAAATTTGGAACTTACAGGGAATTTTTTGAGAGATTGGAAGAAGTGCAAAATAAATTGCCTGTTGTGGAAGGTGAGCTGAATATCATATTCGATGGATGTTTCACTACTCAATCACGGATAAAGATGGCAAATAGATTGTCGGAAGCTGCCGCTGAAGAAACTGAAAAGTTCCTGGTCTTTTCCAATTTGTGGAGTGGTTATGAGTATCCAGGAGACAAGATCAAAGAAGCCTGGATAAATATCCTGTTCAATCATTTTCATGATATCATCCCGGGTTCTGGAGTTACAGAGACAAGAGAATACGCCATGGGGTTGTTCCAGAAAACTATGGCAACTTTGCTGTCACAGAAGAAAAATGCTCTTGTGGAAGTGGCTTCGAACATAAATACTCAGGACCTTGTTGGAAGTGAGAATGGAATATGCGACACTTCAGAAGGAGCAGGCGTAGCTTTTGGATCTGAGGACTACAAGGTTTCTCAAGATTCAAGAGGGAAAGGGATAAAGAGAATTTACCATATCTTCAATCCTTCTCCCGAAAGAAGAAAGGAAGTTGCGAAAATAGTTTTATGGGACTGGAAGGGTGATCTTGATAGGCTTGTTGTGAGAAATGTCAACGGTGAGAGAGTACCTCATCAATTTGTTGAAAAACGCTTTAAGCATTACTGGGGACATACCTACATTGAACTTCTTGTAGAAGTTGATGTGCCTGCTTTCGGATATTCTACTTACATAGTTGATGAGGAACCATTCAAAGTGCTGAAGTTAGAGCTTCCAAGAGATCCAAGAGTTCAGAGACCACGCGAGTATGTACTTGAGAACGAGAAGTTGAAGGCAGTTTTTGATCTATCGACTGCTAAGCTTGTATCATTGTTCGATAAAGAAAACGAAATTGAATACATTGATTCCAGACGTGGTGGAGCACACTTCAGATTAATTTTGGAAGATATCAATCGTCAAACAAATGAGATGCTTGCGCAGGCGAATGCCTGGGTTGTTGGAAGGTATCTCGATGTGATCGACATACATAGAAACGTAAAAATAAAGAGAGGAACCTGTGGAGAACTGAGAAACAGTATTGTATTTGAGTTTGGATTCGGAAAATCATCCAGAATGAAGGTTGAGGTTTCGCTTGATAAAAACGATAAGATGTTGAAGTTCAAGAGTACGGTCGATTTTCGAGAGTTCTCCGATCTTGAAAAGGACATTACACCTCAACTTTCGTTTTACGTTCCGCTGAATTTCAAGTGTGAAAAGTACGCTTTCGATGTTCCAATGGGGATAATTGAAAGGCAAGAATATGACGTTGATGTTCCAGGACTTTCATTCTGTTGTGCAAGAAGTTCAGAGAGAACCTTAGGAATCTTTAGTAAAACAAAATATGGCTACAGAGTGAAGGATAACTCAATTTCTTTAACGTTGATAAGAGCTCCTCACTCACCAGATATGTATTCTGAAATCGGAGAGCACAAGATAGAATTCGCAATTCTGGCCGATAGTAAATTCTTGAATAACTTCTCGCTTGTGGGGTTGTCGTACAATTACAACCATGAACTTACGGTGTTATCAAATAGTGTTCACCCCGGGAAATTACCACCTGTTTTGGGTTTTGCAGATGTAAATTCAAGTTCTTCAGTGATATCATGTATCAAATTCGCTGAAAATAGAAAAAATCAGCTGGTAATCAGACTGTATGAAATCGAAGGAAAAACAGACGAAGTAGTCATTGTGTTTAAAGCTTTAAAGCCCTTAAACGCCTGGTTCGTTGATTTGAATGAGAACAGCATTTCTACAGAAGATACAATAGAAATAAAAGGTAATCAAATTAAATTCAGGATGAATCCTTACGAATTGAAAACATTGATGGTTGAGTTTTCAGAATAGTATGTCACTGGAGAACCGTATTACATAAAAGCATGGCAGCTTACGCTGCCATGCCTTTATT
This sequence comes from Thermotoga sp., assembly GCF_021162145.1. Taxonomy (NCBI): domain Bacteria; kingdom Thermotogati; phylum Thermotogota; class Thermotogae; order Thermotogales; family Thermotogaceae; genus Thermotoga; species Thermotoga sp. The sequence goes on along the minus strand of NZ_JAGGZH010000060.1, from coordinate 12,730 downwards.
CTCTACACCACTTCATCACTTTCTCCACAGGAATCGTGGCAAGAGCAATGCAGTTGTCCGCCGCACCATAGTAAACGTAGTAGTAGCCGTTGTATTCTATCATCGCGTCGCTGAAGACTACGTTCGGAACCCCGCCGAATTTTTCCCAATCCTCTTCTGGCTCGAGGATGGGCTTTTCTGATCTCTTTATAACCTTTGTGGGATCCTCCAGATCGAGCAATATGAAACCGAGTCGATAGATAGGACGGGAAGTTCCTGTGTTTTGAACACCATGATATAGCACCAGCCAGCCGTACTCGGTCTTTATCGGAGGAGCACCCACTCCTATCTTCAGGTCATCCCACATTCCCTGGCGAGGAGAAGCGATCTTCACGAAGTTGTCCCAGTGTACGAGATCGTCCGAGAAGGCAAGCCAGATGTCCGGCGGTATTCTGTGAAACATGACATATTTCCCGTTAATCTTCTCTGGGAACAGGGCGGCATCTTTGTTGTCTACATCTGGTATCACAACTCCGTATCTTTTCCAAGTGATGAAGTTTTTCGTCGACGCCATGGCGATCCTCACACCGCGAGGTGAATAAGCAGTGTAGACCATGTAGTATTCATCACCGATTTTCGTGATCCTGGGATCTTCTACTCCGTAGAGCTCATCGTCACTCTTCGGTAAGAAGACAGGTTTTTCGAACTTGTTGAAGTGGATTCCGTCGGTACTTACGGCGTAGCCGATCCTTGAGACCATATCCTCTCCCTGGGCTCTGTAGAGCATGTGGAAGAGCTCTCCATCGTATACCACAGCCGGGTTGAAGACGAACTTGCTTTCCCAGAGAAAATATGGAGAAGGTTCCAGAATAGGATTCGCCGGGTGTCTTTCGAGTTTAAGCTCCATGCTCTCCCTCCTCTACTTGAAAGACATAGAAATTCCTTGCAAGAATTGCTTTCTGAAAATTAAAAAGATGAGAACCATAGGTATCGTTTGAATTACAGACCCCGCCATCAACGGTCCAACATAAGCCGCATACTCGTGATTGAAAGTGGCAAGCAAAACAGAAAGAGGCATTTTGTGGTAGTCTTTTATCACCATGAGAGGCCAGAGGAAGTTGTCCCAGATTCCTATGAATGTGAAAAGACCCACAATGGAGAGAGTGCTTCTGGAGAGAGGGATCATCACTTTAAATATTATCCACAAAGTACTGGCACCGTCAATCTTAGCAGCTTCTATGTAATCCTGTGGAATCGTTTTGTAGGACTGACTGATCATAAAAAGACTCCACGCACTCATGAGAAAGGGAACAATCATGGCTGGATAGGAGTTGTAGAGGCCGAGTTTCCTTATTAGTACAAAAAGTGGGATGATGAACATGAAACCTGGAAAGAGCATCTGAAAAATGATGAAATTGAATATAGCATTGTTTCCTTTGAATTTGAGTTTTGCCAGGCTATATCCGACGATCGCAGAGGTAAAAACCACAGAAAAAGTCACGGTGGCAGTAACAAAAACACTGTTTAGAAAGGCTCTCAGGAAAGGACGTTCCATTTTTTCCGCCATGGTGAATATGTATTTGTAATGCTCAAGTGTTATTCTTGTTGGAAAAAACCTAGTGAAGATTTCATCGGCTGGTTTTATTGATGAGAGAAACAACCAGATATATGGATAGATCCATATTAAGGCGAGGAGCAACATTACCCCGTGAAAGATGATTTCTTTAACCTTCTTCATACTATGGTCACCTCTTTTTCAATGACCTTCCTGATGAATATGACTATCGAGAAGTTTATGATAGCGGTCATAACCGCTATGGTCGTCGCATAGCTGGGATTTATTCTCTGAAAAGCGGTGTTGTACATGTAAAGCATGAACGTGAGGGTTCTATTCATAGGCCCTCCACCGGTGATCATGTACGGTTCTGTGAATATACCGAAGGAAAGGTTCACAGCCAGGATCAAAACGGTCACGATGGCAGGATTCAAGAGGGGAAGTGTGATCTTCCAGAATTTGACCCATGAAGTCGCGCCGTCCAGTTCTGCCGCTTCATATATAGATTTTGGAATGGCCTGAAGTCCCGAGTAAAGAATAAGACCATAGTATCCCACGAATTTCCAGGTGACCATTATGGCTATGGTCAACATTGCAAGTTGTGGATCGGTGAACCATGGTATCGTAATACCGAAAGTGTTATACAAAAATCTGTTTATTGGTCCAACTTCCGAGAAAATCCTCTGGAACATGATGGAGTAAGCAACACCTGAAGACACGTAAGCGACCAAAAAGCTGAGAGTTACAAAGGTTTTGAAATACTTCATTCTATTCAAAGCGAGTGCGAATAGAATGGAAGCTATGAACACCATAGGAATGAAGTAAGAAAGAAAATTCATCGTATTCAGAAAAACTCTCCAGAACATCTTGTCTTCGAAGATTCTAAAGAAGTTCTGGAGCCCTATAAATCTAGGAGATCCCACGAATTTCCATCTGGAGAAAGCAAGAATCAACATCCAAACGAATGGATAGCCCCAGAATATCGCTGTGTAGAAAAGGTATATCGATATCAAACTCCAGCCTAATCCTGCTTCTTTCTTTTTCAACGTCATCCTATCCCTCCTGATGAAAAAAGGTGAGGGGGAGTCTCCCCTCACCAGAGAAGTGCGTTGATCTCCTCGACGGCCTTCTCCAGAGCTTCTTCAGGTGTGGATTTCAGGTACATGAGAGGCTCCATCAGGTATGTGGTCATGGTGTTCTGAACGTCTATGGTGTTGGTGATGAGAGCAGGTGGTACTGCATAGGCAACGTACTCGGCTATCTTCGCAAAGTACGGGTCCTTCATGTACTCCGAGAAAACAGGATTCGTGTTCAGATCTTCTCTGGCCGGTGGCATGTGTGTGAGTTCGATCCATCTTGCATCGTTCTGGTTGTTGGAGAAGACCCACTTGATGAACTCGAATGCTTCCTTCTTGTACTTACAATGTTTGAACATCACAAGTCCCTTGGTGTCAGCAAATGTATAGACGGGTTTGTCCTCGGGATAGTTGTCCGGAACAGGAGGTGGTGTCATCACTATGTGTGGATAAACCTCGGGGTAGTGTTCCTTCGTGTAGCTCAGGTGCCACGGTCCCATAAGCTGACCAAGGATCGTGCCGTTTTCAAATGGATCCTGTCCCAGATCTACAGCAGTCCAGCCGTTTTTGAAGAGAGTGTAAATGAACTCAGCAACAGCCTTTCCATACTCGTTGTTGAACACAGCCTTTCCACCTTCGATGTAAGACTTTCCGCCACTTGCTGCATAGTAGAATGTGATGAAGTCAAACCATCTGTCCCACCAATTTCTTCCTGCGACGGCCCTTATAACGTATTTTTTCTTGGGAACGACCCATTTTTTGGCTATCTCGTAAACTTCAGAGTAAGTTCTGGGAGGTTTGTCATATCCGAGCTTCCTTAAAAGATCTCCTCTCCACCAGAAGAGCATTGGGTTGGAATAGATGGGTATCACATAGTAATGTCCGTTGAGTTTCCAACCTTCGAGTATGTTCCTCATTTTTCTTGTTTCTGCGAGTTTCCAGAACTCTTCTCCAAACTCTTCATCGAAAGCGACCAAGACATCCAGATCTTCTGCAAGTTGAGCAGCGAAACCACTGAAGATGTTGGTGCAGATATCGGGGGCGTTCCCGGCAGCGATGGCGTTCAGGATGGCTTCTTCAGAGCTTCCAGCCGCTGGTATAACGGACCATTCAATCTGTACATCCGGATGCTCTGCGTTCCATTTCTCAACGAGGGCTTTCCAGAAAGTTTCCTGGTTTGGATTCGGGGCTGTCCAGAACACGATCTTCTTGACATCTGCAAGTGCGAAGACCGAAAGAACTATCAATGCAATGAGAAGAACCCTTTTCCACATAACAAATCCCTCCTTTTATAAGATTTGGGAAGCATCATTTTGTGCTTTTTCTCTTCACAAATTGAGTGAAAACCAGAGTTCGAAGGGGATGAGGATTTACCTTTGTCAACAACTCGTGTAAGCGCTTACATGCGACACAACCCATTTCGTATTTGAATACCCTCAAAGTAGTCAACGGTGGATCGAAAGTTTCTGCGTCAACAATATCATCGAAACCCACAACAGAGACATCATCTGGAACCTTCAAGCCATGTTCTTTGAGTCGTCTGATCACCCAGAAGGCGATGCTATCGTTGGAAGTGAATATGGCTTCGGGAACACCGTAAGAGCTCAAGACTATGTCGACTATTTTCCTTGTGCCTTCCTCCGTATCGTCACATTCGTAAAAACGAGGCATCAAACCGGCTCTTTCCATGGCATCCTTGTAACCGTCGTATCTCATTTTGAAACCATACGGGTGAAGTGGCCCGTGAATGTGAACAATCTTTTTGAATCCTTTGGATATAAGGTAATTTGTTGCGTAAACGGCACCGTCGTATCCATCGCTTATCACACAATCTACTCTCTCACCAGGTATGTAGTGATCCACAAGAACGAAAGGCTTTTTCTTGGATTTCACTTCTCTTATGAACTCTCTGGTGACATCTCCTCCTACGAACATATAGCCATCTGCGTCAGCATATTTTGAAAATTCCTCGAGAAGCTTCAGCTCCACCCTTATTCCCAACTTTTCGCAATTTTCTTCTATGGCCTTTATTATCACCCCGTAGAATTCACCGAGAATACCGTTGGTTTGAAGAGGTAAAAGAATCCTCTCGCTGGCAAAAACATAAACGTGGAACAATTTCCCTTTTGAAGCGAGGATTTTCGCCGAGATCTCCGGCCTGTACCCTAGCTTTTCTATTGCTTTCCAAACTTTGTATCTGGTTCTTTCAGAAACGTATCCTGATCCGTTTATCACCCGTGAAACTGTGGCAATGGAAACTCCTGCGAGCTTTGCAACGTCTTCTATTGTTGGCACTTTCTACACCTCCTGTAAGCGCTTACATAACCTTTATATAAAAAATGTCTATGTTAAATCAAGTCTTGTTTTTCGTAAATATCTGCCAATATATCCAAGTAGCAAGAATTATTCTGCTTTATGCTAAAAAATCGCAGTTTTGTAAAAGAATAAAAGCCCCCTGTGAGGGGGCTTCGTCTTTTCTCATTTTGCGTAAGCAACGCTTCTTTTCTCCCTTATGACAACCACTTTCAGCACGCCTGGGTATTCGAGCTCTTCCTCTATCTTTTTTGAGATATCGTAAGCAAGTTTTTCGGCGAGAGCATCGTCCACCTTATCTGGCTCGACTATCACCCTTATTTCTCTTCCTGCTTGGATCGCGTAGGCTTTCTCCACATACTCAAAGCTCTTTGCAATTTCCTCGAGTTTCATGAGACGCTTGATGTAATTCTCCAAACTTTCTCTTCTTGCACCGGGTCTTGCAGCAGACAATGCGTCAGCAGCTGCCACGAGTACCGCTTCCGGTGTTCTGGGTTCCTCTTCTCCGTGATGGCTGAGTATCATGTTGATGATGTCTTCCTTTTCACCGTATCTTCTGGCAAGTTCTGCTCCTATCGTCGTGTGGGAACCCTCGAGTTCCTGATCCACCGCTTTACCTATATCGTGGAGAAGTCCCCCTCTTCTGGCCTTATCGGCGTTCAAACCCAGTTCAGATGCCATGTAACCGGCAAGGAGTGCCACTTCTACAGAGTGATTCAGAACGTTTTGACCATAACTTGTTCTGTATTTGAGTTTCCCAAGAAGTTTCACAAGTTCAGGATGAAGACCCATAACTCCTGCTTTGAAAGTAGCTTCCTGCCCAGCTTCTTTTATCGCTTTCTCCACTTCTTGCTTTGCTTTCTCGTACATCTCCTCGATCCTCGCAGGGTGTATCCTGCCATCTGCCACCAGTTTTTCCAGAGTTATCCGGGCAATTTCCCTTCTTAGGGGGTTGAAACAGGAAAGAACAACCACCTCCGGGGTATCATCGATGATCAGGTCGACTCCTGTGATCTTCTCGAAGGTTCTGATGTTTCTGCCTTCTCTTCCTATGATACGTCCTTTCATGTCATCGGATGGAAGCGAAACCGTTGAAACGGTTATCTCTCCTACGTAATCCGGCGCGTATCTCTGCACAGCAAAAGCTATGACTTTTTTTGCCCTCTTTTCTGCCTCCTCTTCTACCTGTTCTTTCATCTCCTTGTAGAGCCTCGCCAGATCATGCTCGTATCTCTGTCTTGCTTCTTCTAAAATCAACTCTCTCGCTTCTTCCACTGTCATACCCGCGAGTTTGTTCAGTTCTTCGTCTATTCGCTTTTCTTTCTCTTCCACTTCCTTCATCTTTTCCTCCAGCCTTGTTTTCATTTCCTCGATCTGAAATTCTCTTCTTTCCAGATTTTCCTCTTTTCTGGTGAGGAGTTCTTCTTTCTTCAAGAGTCTTTCTTCTAGCGATCTGAGCTCTTCCTCCTTTCGTACTCGCTCTTTTTCGAACTCTTCCCTGAGTCTGTGAACTTCTTCTCTACCCTCCACGATGGCCTTTCTCTTTATCTCACTTGCTTCTTTTTCTGCTTTTTCAACGATGGCTTTCGCGTCTTCCTTTGCCTTTTTCAGCTTTTGATTTATCTGATAGTTCGCAATTAGATATCCTATCAAAAGACCTCCAATACCTGCGAATACGTACCACAACATCATTGTTCACCTCCATCTATTTGATCGAGAATTTCTTCGATGTGAGAAATCTCGAACCCTCTTTTATAGAGGTAATCTTTTATTTCTCGCCGATCTTTGAAACGTGTTTTCAATCTTTTCAACTCTTCTGAAAAATCTATCTCAGAGAGAGCCTTTTCGATCGCTCTTTCGGATGTTTCCTCATCCACTCCGAGTGATCTCAGCTTCATTTTCAAGATCTTTGGACCGAAGAGTTTCAAGCGCATCTCGTCTATTGCGAAAAGAAAAGCGGATTTTTCGTCATCGATGTAGCCTTGCCTTTTCAACGTAGCGATCGTGTCTTCAATTTCTTCCTCGGAGAATCCTTGGTTTTTCAAACGCCTTCTCAGTTCATTTTCAAATCTGACGCGGTACCTCAGAAGTCTCAAAGCGTACTTAAGAGGATTTTTCTGCTTTCTCTGATTTCCTCCGTAGTAAGCCATACTTTTCTTTTATTCTCCTTTCGATCTCCTCCGATATCTGCGGGTTTTCTTTGAGGAACTGAACAACGTTGACTCCACCCTGTCCCAGAGAGACTTCCTCTCCTTTCAGCGTGGTGTAGTAGTACCAACTGCCTTTCCTCGTTATCACTCCTTCGTCCACTCCAAGATGGAACAGCTCATATTCTCTGTCGACGCCCTTTCCGTATATGATGTAGGTTTGCGCTGTTTTGAATGGAGGAGCCACTTTGTTCTTCACGATCTTCACGTTCACCGCGTTACCTATGACGTCCTTCCCTTCTTTGATCGATTCTCCTCTTCTGACTTCAAGTCTCATGGTCGCGTAGAACTTCAAGGCAAGGCCACCGGTTGTTGTTTCCGGACTCCCAAACATGACGCCTATCTTCATCCTTATCTGGTTCGTGAATATCACGACCGCCTTCGACTTGTTCACGCTTCCCGCGATCTTTCTCAACGCCTGTGACATGAGGCGCGCTTGAAGACCCACCTGCATGTCTCCCATGGCTCCTTCTATTTCCGCTCTCGGAACCAACGCAGCGACGGAGTCCACTACGATGAGATCTACAACGCCACTTCTCACGAGTTCGTCCACTATCTCGAGCGCCTGCTCTCCATGATCGGGTTGAGAGATGAGAAGGCTCTTCAAGTCCACGCCGAGGCTTTTCGCGTACACAGGATCGAGAGCATGTTCAGCGTCTATGAAAGCGGCAACACCACCCACCTTTTGGGCTTCCGCTATCGCGTGAAGCGCCAATGTGGTTTTTCCACTGGACTCCGGCCCGAAGATCTCCACGATCCTTCCTCTTGGGTAACCACCCACTCCCGTTGCGATGTCAATCGCAATGGAACCTGTTGGAATAACCTCCACAGGCTGGACCTGGGTTTCATCACCCAGTATCATTATGGAACCTTTCCCGAAGTTCTCCTCTATCCTCTTCAACGCCTTCTCCAGAACACTCTTTTTCTGCTTTTCCTCAGCCATGGCTGATCAATCCTCCTTCGAAATGACATTCATAGATGATCTTGTAAATAGGACCAGTGGGAGTCAAGGTAGATGAGTAGATCTTGAAACTGTCCACTGCCACCTCGATGGGAGAAAAATCGATGTCTTCAACCAACTTTTCCCACTTGTCAGGGTAGTATTTCACCCTGCCTATGGTGATGTGCGGCACGAACTTCTCCTCGAAAGAAAAACCGTGGTGTGAAAGTTCGTTCTTCAGTTCTTCGTACAACCTGTTCAGGCGATCCGCGTTCTCTACTCCGAGCCAGAAAACACGGGGGGCTTTTCCTCTCCTGAAGTATCCAAAACCCCTCACCGTGAAGGAAAACGAAGGAAACCCTCTCACTCTCCTGCAAAGATGCTCTGCTATCTCGGAGATTTTCTGTTCATCGACTTCTCCAAGAAAGAAGAGAGTGAGATGCATGTTTTCCTCAGAGACCCAATTCGCTCCAAAACCTCTTCTCATAAGTTTTTCTATGACTTCAGAGGCCTGTTTTTTGACTTCATCGTTCACATCAATGGCAAGGAAGGTTCTCATATGCTATCCCTCCATCTTCGTGATTCTTGTAAGGTCCATCGTATACATGATCCCAGACAGAACAGTTACTGTGAGTGATATGATCACGAGGAACTGCAGAACCAGTGGTTCAAGAAATCTCATTTTGAGGAGAAAAACTCCTATCAATACTGCAAACTGCGATACTGTCTTTATTTTCCCTATCCACCTGGCCGGAACGACGTTTCCCTTGCTGGCTGCTAAAATCCTGAGCCCGTTCACAAAGGTGTCCCTTGCAAAGACGGTTAAAACGTACCAAATCGGAAGAACGTCCATCATCGCAATAGCTGTGGATATCACAAGAATTTTGTCCGCCACCTGATCGAAGACCTTCCCAAAATCCGTCACCTGGTTTCTTCTTCTTGCGAAAAAACCGTCCAGGTAATCTGTGAACGCCGCAAACAGGAAAACAAAAAACGCCCAGGCGTACCAGCTCTCCATATAGAACCAGACAACAGGTATCATCAACACCGCTCTCAGAATCGAAAAAAAGTTCGCCAGGTTCATCGAGCGATCCCCCACATATCGTACTCATCGTGTTCTTCTATAGTTACTTCGAGAAAATCACCCATCTCACCCTCTCCTTTTATGAAAACAACACCATCCACTTCGGGGGCTTCCGTGAAAGTTCTCCCTATCAAGTAGCCGTTTTCTTTTCCCTCAACGAGCACTTTCATATTCCTTCCCACAAGCCTTTCCAGTCTTTTGTAGGAAATCTCTGTCTGAAGAAGTAGAAGTTCTTCTTGTCTTCTTTTGGCCGTCTCTGGATCAACCTTGTTCCTCAGGGCAAAAGCAGGTGTTCCTTCCTCGTCCGAGTAAATAAAAACACCGAGCTTGTCGAACTGCACTTCCTCTACGAATCTCTTCAGCGCGTCGAAATCCTCTTCTGTTTCCGTCGGAAACCCTACGATCACACTGGTTCTGAGAATGGCGTCCGGAGATCTTTCCCTTATCCTCATCAGCATCTCTTTTAGTTCTCTGGAGCGTTTGAACCTTCCCATGAGATTCAGTATCCTGTCACTTCCGTGCTGAACAGGAACGTCGAAGTAATTCACGACCCTTTCCAGTTTCAAAATGGTATCTATTATCTCGTCTGTTAAATGGTCAGGATGAAGGTACATGACCCTGATCCAAAAATCACCCTTTAGACTGTTCAGTCGTCTCAAAAGATCAGACAGAGACTGTCTTCCGTAGAGATCCTCACCGTAAGAAGTTGTATCCTGGGCCACCAGAATGATCTCCTTCTTTCCCTGTTTCAGCAGGTCTGACACCTCATTTATTACGTCGTCGATTTCCCTGCTCTTCAATCTTCCTTTGAAACTCGGTATGGAACAGAAGGTACAGCTTCTGTCGCAACCATCGGATATCTTCACATATGCGTAAGGTTTCTCTTCCAGCTCGATTCTCTTCCTGTACCTGTAGATGGTTTCGGGACGCTCTGGAATCAGATCCTCTCCACTTTCCAGAAGTGAGACGATTTTCTCCGGAGCAACAACTCCTATCCACTGATCCACCTCCGGTATCTCCTTTTTCAACTCCTCGTAGTATCGCTGAACAAGACACCCTTTCACAACGAGTCTGTAGCCGAAGTCTCCCTTTGCTTCAACAAACGAGAGGATCTCGTCTATCGATTCTTTCCTGGCATCTTCGATGAAAGCGCAGGTGTCAAGCACAATAACGTCCGCTTCTTCTACACTGCGGACGATCTTGTGCCCTCTCCCTTTGAGGAGGCCTGCCAGGACTTCACAGTCGGCTTCGTTCTTCGGACAACCGAGCACCTTTATCCCAACCTTCACTTCAAAATTTTCCTCCTCTTCTTCAGATAGATCTCTCTGATCTTTTCCAGATGCTTCTTGTACTCTTCTTCTCTGTAGTTTGGATACGTGAACTCCATATCCCTGAACTTCCCCCTTATGTAAACGAGGGTCACTTCAGCGTATATTCCCTTTCCTATGTAGATACGGTTGCCCCAGTGTTTCGTTGAGGCCAAGACAAACTGTGTGTGGTGAATGTATCCTGGGTCGATATTCACCTTTCTTTTTCCCTCTATAGAAAACATCTTCTCTATAGAATTTGTCTCCAGTTTTATGTCCGCAAGCTGGTAGGGATGTATGAGTCTTTCAAAGCTCACCAATTTTCCTTCCAAACCCTGTCCCATCTCTTCTGAATAATAAAGGGTGTACTTTTCAAAGTCGAGGTTGTCGGAAACGTAATCTATGGATCCAAATCTTTCTTCGAGAACGGGCCTTACCTCGTTGAACCAGTAATCTATGTGAGATGCGAATATGAACATGACCAGATTCACCAGATCCGGTACTTTCACTTCTCCCACAGAACCCTCACCTCGAACTTTTTGAGTTTTATTTTCCACTCCTCCGATACGGTTCTCAAGATGACCTCATCTTGAGCTTCCACTGTGTATTTTCCCTCTAAAAGAGGAATCTCCCCTTCCACTGTTTCACCGTTCAGGATGATCTTGCTTGAACTGATAAGATGCGCCGGCGGTGTTCTCCGAAGCTCGAGATTTTCAAAGATTGAAAAGATGAGCAGCACAACTCCAATCGCCAGAAACAGGATCAAGATGAGATTTTGAGTTTTGCCTTTTTCCTTCTCTTTCTTCTTCTCTCTTGTCTCTTCCGGCGTCATCTCGTTCTTTCCTTCTTCGTACATTCTAAGCATCTCTTCCGAGGAGATCTCCAGGAACTCGGCGTAGCGCTTTATATAACTTTTCACGTAAACTTCTGCGTCGAGATCCTGGAGGTCCCCCTCCTCGATGCGTTTCAATTTGGAGGGATTTATGTTCGTAAACAAAGACGCATCGAGGAGTGTGATGCCTTTTTCTTCGCGTCCTTTTCTGAAAATTTCCCCCAATTTTTTCCATTTTTCGCTCAAAACAATCTCCCTCCAGACATCTGTCTGGTTCGAGGCTGAATCTATTTTATCACAGTTCAGAAAAACTCCTCAGAACAGGCTCCTCTTCAAACGCTGGGTGTAAATATGTGCCATCCTGGTGGGTTCCGGAATCCTTCTTCCAGGTAAGGTGAAGGACTTGATCAATCTGATGGAACTTTCGACGTCTATAAGATGGCCGGGAGAAACAAAGATGGGAGCGCTTCCTTCTTTGGTTCTCATCACACACCCAATTATCTCTTCGCCATCGTAGAGATAACTCCAGGAGCATCTTTTGTTCTCCGGTTCTTCGTAGGTTCCATAGAGCCTCGACTTCGCCACTCCAACTGTTGGTATTTCTATGAAAAGTCCCATATGTGATGCGATACCAAGTTTTCTTGGGTGTGCGATGCCCTGACCATCGAAGACCACAATGTCCGGCTTCGTCTTCAATTTCTCCCACGCCTTTAAAAACAGAGGGCCTTCCCTGAAAGCAAGAAGTCCCGGAATGTAGGGGAAAACAACCTTTCCTCTTTCTGAAACGAGTTCCACTATCTTGAAGGTTGGATATTCCAACACGACGATCACGGCAAGACCTTCTTCTCTTTTTGGAAACGAAAGATCGACGCCTGCCACATACTTTGGTTCACCTTCGAAAGGTTTGAAGAGAACTTTCTCTCTGAAGGTATTCTGAATTTTTATCGCCTCTTCAGGAGGTAGATCCCACTCGTGGAGTTTTTTGTAAACCACCTTTCCTCACTCCTTGAAATCATCTATCAGTATCAACGCTGAAACAGGAAAATCTAGATATATCCTGTTTTCTGCCAGCTTTTTCAGAATGAAATAGTATTCCTCGAAATCTTCCTTTTTGTCGAACCGATGCACTGTGAACTTTCTCGATGGATGGGCTTTTTTGAGAATCTTGAGGATTTCTTCTTCTCTCCCTGACTGCGCTATGAAGACCTGATCGCCTTCGAAACTTCTAGATATCCCAACGTCTTCCCAAACGACCCGATCCGGTCCGAACCCCACTCTTTCTTTCCAGATACCTCTCAAGTTTGCTTCGAACACCCTTGAAACGAGTGAGGAAATGTTCAGAACAACGAGATTCAAAGAAGAAGTCTCTTTAGCACATCCCTCAAACAACTTCTTTTTGAACAAAGAAAGTTCTTTCCTGTCCACGAAAACCTCTCC